>JAAYGA010000194.1 GCA_012727935.1 Pseudomonadaceae bacterium
GCCAAGCATTGTTGGGGTAGCTGTAATTCGCCATTAACTGCAATCCTGAAGGTTAAAAAACTAATTCTAACCCACTAGAAAAAAGAAAACCCCAGCACTAGGCCGAGGCTTCTCTATTACTTAGAATAAATAACTAGTTTTGTACTTTAACTAACCAGCTGTTTAGCTCTTGTAAATCTTTTTCTACTAGGCTGCCAGCCACACGCTTCAAACGTAATTGGTTAATGACGTAATTATAACGTGCTGCATCATAATCGCGGCGCGCGCCCCACAAGGAACGTTCGGCATTAAGCACATCCACAATATTACGTGTGCCCACTTCATAACCAGTACGAGTTGCTTCTAACGCACTTTCTGAAGATTTAATGGCTAGCTCACGCGCTTGTACAGCCAGCACATCGGTACTAACTTGGGTAAACAAACTGCGGGTTTTTTGTAAAACTTGGCGTTTGGCTAGTTCTTCACTGGAACGGGCTTCGTCTAAAGCAGCCGAACCTTCAAGAATAGCGGCACTAGTACGACCACCGCCATAAATTTCTAGGTCAGCTCGAATACCAAACACCGTTCTGTCATAGCCTTTAGTGCCTTTATATTGGTTAGGCAAGTCTGAATCATCGCTGTATTCAGCAAATAAACCTAGGTTAGGTAAATGTTTGCTACGTTTAGCTTTCAAACTTTCTTCTGAAGCTTTCAATCCAGCACGGGCAGCTTGTAAAGCAAGGCTAGAGGTTAGTGCTTGATCAACCCAAGCTTGGCGATTGTTAGGTACGGGGGCGACAACAGGTAGCTTAGCATTCAATGAATCTATTTTTTCGTAACGTGTACCAGTAATTTGCTCTAAGTCTTCATAACTAATCATCAGCGCAGCTTCAGTACCTATGCGTGCCGCACGCGCACCATCATAAGCCGCCCGTGCTTCTAATACGTTAGTAATGGAAATAAGGCCGACATCGTATTGTTCTTGTGCTTGGTCTAGCTGGCGTTTAATTGCTTGCTCTTCGGCTTCAGATGAACGCAGGTTATCTTCGGCACGTAACACATTAAAATAGGTTTCAGAAACTCTGAGTAATAAATTTTGTTCTGCATCTAAATAACCAGCTTCTGCAGCATTAAAAGCGGCTTTTGCGGCATTCTTACCATACCAAGCTTCACCATTAATCAGTGCTTGCTGAGCCGATAATGTAAGGTTGGTATTGTTAACTTTATTTGGCAGATTGCTGGCATCGGTACGAGAAAAAGTACCACTGGCATTCACTTGAGGCAGAAGGTAAGAACCTGCTTGTTTAACTTGGGCGCGTGATGCTTCTAAACGTGCTCTTTCTACCGCTAGTTCGGCATCTTGCTTAACAGCGTCTTGATAAACTTCTAACAAGCCAGCCGCATGCAAAGCAGGTGTTAAAAATAAAGCCAACGCACTGGCCAAAAGTGTTTTGCGATACATAAGGTTAATATCCTCTTACGCTGATAAGGAGCGACTAGACAGTCTTGAGTTCATTGACTGAAAGCCGCGAGTTTACATTAACTAGACTAGCCAGTCTAGTTAAGCAAAGGAATCCATTAGCCACAATATTAGCTTGTATTAATATAGTTTTCACCTTCTAAAATATCAAAACTTATTACAGCAGATTACAATTATACTAACGAATGCTCATTTCTGTGCAGTTTACAGTGGCTAGCATGACAATAACCTTGATTGATTTTACAACTTACATTAGCTTTAACACTTTCATAGGAGATTACGCATGGAACGTCAATACATGACTCTGGGCTATTACTCAGGTTTCGACAAACTTTTCAAACCCACTTTTGAAGTAATGGACTACTTAAAAAACCCCATTTGGGGCGATACTAAAGTGATTCGCGAGCTTGTTAAAGACAAGGTAATAAGAGGTGAAAATGACTTAGAAGGCTTGGCTAATCACCTTCGAAGCAACAACATTTTACACCTAACAGGGCACCTTGTTGAAGGAATCATTCTTGACCGTGCCATGCGTGAAAGAGTCCATATTGAACTACCTTTACGCGAAGATGAAAAACGCTTTGGTATGGCTTGGAGCACAATTAACAAGCTAGACACAACCAATGGGCGTTTGCGCCGCGATGTTAAGCTTCCCATTGGCATGTTTGAAAAAGAGACGGCGCTTATTGAAATACTTCGTGGGTTAAAGCCCGTTTTCCCTTTATTTGATTTAGACCTAGCACTAACTGATGGCGTGAATAAAATGCTTATTATTCGCCGTGAAGAATTACTGCAAAGCAAGGACTAAATACAACATAAAAAGAATTCAATTATGACTCCATTTCAGTGGCAAGACCCGTTTTTAGTTGAACAGCAGCTAACCGACGATGAGCGGCAAGTGCTGCTCTCTTCGCAAACCTATTGCCAAGATAAACTGCAACCTCGAGTGCTTAAAGCGTTTCGTGAAGAACATTTTGACCGTGACATTATGCAAGAAATGGGCGAGCTGGGGTTTTTAGGCTGTACTGTTGCTCAAAAATACGGCGGCGCTGGCCTTAATCACGTTTCTTATGGTTTGGTTGCCCGCGAAGTAGAAAGGGTTGATTCTGGCTACCGTTCGGTAATGAGCGTGCAGTCTTCGCTGGTTATGCATCCCATTGAAGCCTTTGGTACCGAAGAACAAAAACTTAAATACCTGCCGCAACTGGCTAGCGGCAAAATGATTGGCTGCTTTGGCTTAACTGAACCCGACTTTGGCTCAGACCCAGGCGGTATGCTAACGCTTGCTACAAAAACCGAAGGTGGCTACCTGCTAACCGGCGAAAAAATGTGGATTACCAACAGCCCTATTGCTGATATTGCCATTATTTGGGCCAAGTCCGCTGCTCATGATGGCAAAATTAAAGGCTTTATTGTCGAGCGTGGCACACAAGGTTTTAGCACGCCCACCATTGAAGGTAAGGTTTCTCTAAGAGCTTCTATTACGGGTTCTATTGTTTTAGAAAAAGCTTTTGTGCCTGAAGAAAATCTACTACCTGAAGTTTCTGGATTAAAAGGGCCTTTTAGCTGCTTAAACCAAGCCCGCTTTGGCATAGCTTGGGGTGTTCTAGGTGCTGCTGAATTTTGCTGGCACGCTGCTCGCCAATACACGCTAGACCGTAAGCAATTTAATCGTCCCTTAGCTGCCAATCAGCTAATTCAATTAAAACTAGCCAATATGCAAACAGAAATAACCCTAGGTTTGCAGGCTGCCTTGCAAGTAGGCCGTTTAATGGATAGCGGCAATTGGGCACCAGAAATGATTTCGCTGATTAAACGTAATAACGCTGGCAAGGCTTTGGATATTGCTCGGGTAGCGCGAGATATGCACGGTGGCAATGGCGTGTCAGATGAATATGGCGTTATTCGCCACATGGTAAACCTAGAATCGGTGAATACCTATGAAGGTACTCACGATGTTCATGCGCTTATTTTAGGTCGCGCACAAACTGGCATTCAGGCGTTTTTTTAGAACGCCCTAACTTCAGCTTTTACGCCCTAACGCCACATCGGTTAGGTGCAATAAAGCATCTTTGTATTGTGAAGCAGGCAACACCTCAAGGCAGGCTTTAGCTTTTTCTGAACAAAGGCGAGCCTGTTCACGGGTGTAGTCTAGCGCACCGGTTTTGTTAACGATTGCCAAAACCTCATCTAAAGAATCGAGTCCGCCTTTGCGTATCGCTTGGCGAATTAATAGCGCCTCTGCTTCGGTACCTTGTTCCATAGCGTAAATTAACGGTAGGGTTGCTTTGCCTTCGGCTAGGTCATCGCCCACGTTTTTACCCATGGTCGCCGCATCGCCTTCATAATCTAACAAATCATCAATAAGCTGAAACGCCAAACCTAACTGAGCGCCATATTCACGCATGGCTTCTTGCTGCTCTAAATTGGCTTCGGCCAGCACAGCAGCGGTTTGTGTTGCACCTTCAAATAACTTGGCTGTTTTGGCATAAATCACTTCACGGTACTGTTTTTCGCTTACTTTGGGGTTACGCACATTAGTGAGCTGCATTACTTCGCCTTCAGCAAGCACACAAGTTACCTTGGCAAGTATCTCCATAATCCGCATGGAATTAACCCGCACCATCATTTCAAACGAGCGTGAATAAAGAAAATCACCCACTAAAACACAAGACTGATTGCTCCATTGGGTATTAGCCGTTGGGCGACCACGGCGCATACTCGACTCATCCACCACATCATCGTGCAGCAGCGTTGAGGTGTGCATAAATTCAATTAGCGCAGCTAAAAGTAGGTGTTTGTCGCCTTGATAACCCAGCGCACGGGCAGTCAACAAAGCCAAGAGAGGACGTAAGCGTTTACCGCCGCTGTCGATTATATGGTGGGCAATTTTTTCTACCAAAGGCACCTGTGAACGGCATTCATTGATAATCAGCTGGTTAACAGCTTCAAAATCATCAGCAACAACAGCGTGCAGCGAGGAACTGGCAGACATGAATTTAACACCCTAAGCGGCTTATAAGAATAGCCAGGTATCCTAGCAGCCGCTTGGGTGCTGTCAAGCAAAGGCTGGTGTTATTGCACCAGCTCTTTTTCAGTAAAGATACCGTCAAATAGCGGCGTAGAAAGGTAGCGTTCACCTGAGTCGGGCAGAATAACTACTATCATCTTGTCTTTGTTTTCAGGTAAGGCGGCTAAACGTAATGCGGCAACTGTGGCTGCACCACAAGAAATACCCGCCAAGATGCCTTCTTTATTCATCAGCAAACGCGTTGTAGCAATTGCTTCATCGTTGCTAACCTGCTCAACCTTGTCGACCAAATTCAAATCTAAATTGCCCGGAATAAAGCCAGCACCTAAACCCTGAATTTTATGGGGTGCAGGTTTAAGTTCATCACCGGCACGAGTTTGGCTAATAACTGGTGAGTCGCTTGGCTCGACCGCAACGCTGGTAATCGCCTTGCCTTGGGTATTTTTAATGTAGCGAGAAATGCCGGTAATAGTGCCGCCTGTGCCTACGCCTGAAACTAAAATATCAATCTTACCATCGGTATCCTGCCAAATTTCAGGGCCAGTGGTTTGCTCATGAATGGCTGGGTTGGCTGGGTTTTCAAACTGTTGCAGCATAATGTAGGTATCAGGGTTAGCGCCAACCAATTCTTGTGCTTTGGCGATAGCGCCTTTCATGCCCTTAGCTGGCTCAGTTAATTCTATTTCTGCGCCCAAAGCTTTTACTAACTTGCGGCGTTCTAACGACATAGACGAAGGCATGGTTAAAATTAAACGGTAGCCTCTAGCCGCAGCAACAAAAGCCAAGGCAATACCAGTATTACCGCTGGTAGGCTCAACTAGGGTAACGCCAGGTTTTAATAAGCCACTGGCTTCGGCGGCGTTAATCATGCTGGCACCTATACGGCATTTCACCGAACCGGCAGGATTGCGTGATTCCAACTTGGCATAAACATTACCCGCCGGCCAAAGGCGCGACAGGCGTACTAAAGGTGTGTTGCCTATGGTCTGGGAGTTATCATCAAATAGTTTCATGTATCGCTTCCTTAATCTTGTAGCTTAAGTAGGTAAAACTAAATCTTATGCGGGTTAGTGTAACTAAATTAATCTTTTTGTCTTAGTTAGACTTGGCATAAGAATATAAATACCTGCTAAGCAAGCGACCTTAGTCTTGCTTGTTAAGCTTGCTTGCATTAAAATCACGCGTCCTTTCGTCTGGACGGCTCCCTGTACGAGGGTTACCGAAGCGTTTCCCTTCATCAACAGGTTTAAGCAGCCTTTCTGATCCAGAAGAAGTTAAGCAAGTGGAGAAGTAGCATGTACGCAGTTATTAAATCGGGTGGTAAGCAGTACCGTGTTAAAGAGGGTCAAACCCTTAAGCTAGAAAAGCTAGAAATAGCGACTGGCGAAACGATTAATTTTGACGAAGTTCTACTAACTTCTGATGGCGAAAAAATTAATGTTGGCGCACCTTTTGTTGCTGGCGCTAAAGTGACTGCTGAAGTTATTGATCACGGCCGTGGCGATAAAGTAACTATTATCAAGTTCCGTCGTCGTAAGCACCACATGAAGCGTCAGGGTCACCGTCAGTGGTACACTGAAATCAAGATTACTGGTATTTCCGGTTAATTTTCACCCAGAATTTGAGGTAAAGCATCATGGCAACGAAAAAAGCTGGTGGTAGTACTCGTAACGGTCGCGATTCCGAAAGCAAACGCCTTGGCGTTAAGCTGTTTGGCGGCCAAGTAGTACAAGGCGGCAACATCATCATTCGTCAGCGCGGCACTAAGTTCCACGCTGGCACAAACGTAGGTATGGGCAAAGACCACACCTTGTTTGCTAAGACTGAAGGTGTTCTTAAGTTTGAAGTAAAAGGCCCTAAAAACCGTCGCTTTGTAAGCGTCGTACCAGCCTAATTTACTTCAACAAGTAAGTTATAGTAAGACAAGGCTCTACCAACCGGTGGAGCCTTTTTATATGGGGATTTATTACCCCAAAGGTAGTACCTAATGCAATTTTTAGATGAAGCAAGAATTACCGTAATCGCTGGTAAAGGCGGTAACGGCTGCATGAGTTTTCGCCGTGAAAAATACATTCCTAAAGGCGGTCCAGACGGTGGCGATGGTGGTCACGGTGGCACTGTTTATCTAGTTGGCGATGACAGCCTTAATACCCTGATTGATTTCCGCTTCCAAAAACACTACCGCGCTCCGAGTGGCGAATCCGGTCGTGGTGGTCAGTGTGCTGGTAAAGCAGGTGAAGACCTTTACGTTAAGGTTCCTGTAGGCACTAGTATTATTGATGAAGACACCTTAGAAGTGATTGGCGACATTACTGAAAATGGACAAATGCTTTTAGTGGCACAAGGCGGTCATCGTGGACTAGGCAACATTCACTTTAAGTCTTCTACTAACCGTGCGCCCCGCCAAACCACCAAAGGTACAGAAGGCGAAGAACGCAACCTAAACCTAGAAATGAAGGTAATGGCTGACGTTGGCTTGCTTGGTTTGCCTAATGCGGGTAAATCAACGCTCATTCGCTCTGTTTCTGCGGCCAAGCCCAAAGTTGCCGACTATCCATTTACTACCCTTGTTCCTAATTTGGGTGTCGTAAAAGTAGGCTTTCACCAGCACTTTGTCATGGCTGATATTCCAGGTTTAATTGCCGGCGCTTCAGAAGGCACAGGTTTAGGCTTTAAGTTTTTACGCCACTTAACACGCTGTCGCTTATTGCTGCATGTGGTTGATATTGAGCCTATTGACCAATCAGACCCCGTTGAATCAGTGCGTGTTATTGCTAAAGAATTAGCTAGCTACAGTGAAACCCTAGCCGAGCGCCCGCGCTGGTTAGTACTTAATAAGCTCGACTTAATGCTAGATGAAGATGCTGAAGTCGCTTGTGAAAAAATCATTAGCGAACTTAACTGGCAAGGCCCAGTCTTCCGTATTAGCGCTATTAGTAACCAAGGTACCGAACGCTTAAGCCAAGCGATTATGACTTGGTTACTAGAGCAACGTGCTATTGAAGCCGCTGACCCTGACGCTGCTGCTGCCGAAGAGCAAATTCGTGCCCGCATGGAAGCTGAAGCCGTTGCCCGTGTTGAAGCTTGGTTGAATCGTCGCCACAAACGTAAAGCCGTTGATAGTGATGAAGACGACGAATATTTTGACGAAGATGATTACGATGTTGATTTTGAGTATGTGCAATAGCTCTAGGTGCAATAACCATGTCGAATGAACGCCAAACCCTAACCCAAAGCCGCCGCGTTGTAGTAAAAATCGGTAGTGCTTTATTAACTAACGACGGCCAAGGGCTGGATGTTGCCGCTATTGAAGGCTGGGTCGCTCAAATGGCCAAGCTTAAAGAGCAAGGCTGTGAGCTACTGTTGGTTACCTCTGGTTCTGTTGCTGAAGGCATGGTGCGCTTGGGCTGGAAGCAGCGCCCAAAAAGCGTGCATGAACTGCAAGCTGCCGCTGCGGTTGGTCAAATGGGCTTAATTCAAACTTGGGAAACTGCCTTTAAAAAGCACGGCATTAAAAGCGCCCAAATTTTGTTAACCCACGACGACCTTTCTAACCGTAAACGTTATTTGAATGCCCGTAGCGCCTTGCGTACTTTGGTTGATTTAGGCGTTGTGCCCATCATCAACGAAAATGACACGGTTGCCACCGACGAAATTCGCTTTGGTGATAACGACACGCTAGGCGCTTTAGTAACCAACCTGCTGGAAGTGGATACGCTGGTTTTATTAACCGATCAGCTAGGTTTGTTTGATGCCGACCCACGCACCAATCCAAAGGCAACCCTAATTAGCGAAGGCCGAGCGCAAGACCCTGCACTCTTAGCTGTTGCCGGTGATGGCGGTGCTTTAGGCCGTGGCGGCATGTTTACTAAAGTGCGCGCAGCACGTTTGGCGGCACGTTCAGGTGCCAGAACGGTTATTTTAGGTGGCCGTACTGAACAAGCCTTAACTCGCCTGTTTGAAGGTGAGGAGCTAGGCACACTTTTACTGCCCGATGATGAACCCATTACTGCGCGCAAGCGTTGGCTTGCCGGTCATTTGCAAGAAAAAGGCGTACTAGTGCTCGACAGCGGTGCCAGCAAAGCCGTGCAACTGCAAGGTAAAAGCTTATTGCCGGTGGGCGTTAAAGAAGTGCGGGGCCGTTTTGCGCGTGGCGAACTGGTGGCTTGCGTAGATGAAAATGAACAGCGTTTAGCAAAGGGTTTAATTAACTACTCTTCAAATGAAGCGCGCCTTTTAGCCGGTCAACCTAGCAATCAAATTGAACGCATTTTAGGTTACATTGAAGCAACCGAGCTTATTCACCGTGATAATTTGGTAGTTATTAAATGAGCTACTCTTAAATGACCAACAAACAAGCTAACAACCCCTTGCATGGCGTTACCTTAGAGCAGCTAGTGACCCAGCTAGAAAAGTATTATGGCTGGGAAGGCTTGGCTAAGCGCATTAATATCAACTGCTTTAAAAGTGAGCCTTCGATTAAATCGAGCCTAAAGTTTTTACGCCGCACTCCTTGGGCGCGCGAGCAGGTTGAAAAGCTTTATTTAAATACTCGCTTTTAGCCACTACCGTTACTGCTTGTCTGTGTGCTAGAATCCACATCCCTTTATTTGGGTCTGTTGCTAAGTCTATAGATCAACAAGTTTTTGGGATTTTCTGCTGGATAAAACCAGCGTTTACGATCATTAGTAAGACTCCAAGGAGTTATCGTGGCCAACATTAAGTCTGCCCAGAAGCGTGCGCTTCAATCCGAAAAACGTCGTCTGCACAACAACAGCCAACGTTCTATGGTTCGTACCAGCATCAAGCGTGTATTAAAAGCAGTTCACGCGGGTGATTGGGAACAAGCTATGGCTGCTTTCCAAGCTGCACAGCCAGTTATTGACCGCATTGCTGACAAGGGTGTTTTCAACAAGAACTGGGCTGCTCGTACTAAGAGCCGTCTGAATGCTCGTGTTAAAGCACTTAAAGCTGCCTAAGTAGTTAGGTTGCTAATAAAAAACCGGCTTAAGGCCGGTTTTTTTACATATAAAGCGCGAACTATGCCAACCACCAAACTCCCGCAGCGAAAAAAACGCAGCCTATTAAGCTCTGGCCTTATTGTTAGTGCCATGACTTTTTTGTCACGCATCTTAGGCTTAGTGCGGGACATAGTCATCGCCTCTTTTGTGGGTGCTGGCGGTGCTGCCGATGCTTTTTTTATCGCCTTTAAAATCCCCAATTTTTTACGCCGCTTATTTGCTGAAGGGGCGTTTAACCAAGCCTTTATTCCGGTTTTAAGTGAATACGCTGAGAAAAAAACCAAAGCGGAACTGCGTTTATTAATTGATTCAGTAGCCGGTTGCTTAGGTTTGTCTTTAATTGCTTTAACCAGTGTTGCAATGTTGGCAGCGCCGCTATTGGTGTGGGTGTTTGCGCCTGGCTTTGCCAATGACCCTGCCAAGCAAGCCATGACCGCTGACCTGCTGCGTATTACCTTTCCCTATTTACTGCTGATTTCTTTAACGGCTTTTTCTGGCAGTATTTTAAATACTTGGGGGCGCTTTGCCATTCCAGCTATTACTCCCGTGTTTTTAAACTTAAGCTTAATTGGCTGCGCTTTATTCTTAACACCTTTGGTTGGCTCGGCAGCAGAGTCTTTAGCTTGGGGCGTACTCATTGCTGGCATGGTGCAACTGGCTTTTCAGTTGCCTTTTTTAGCCCAAATTGGTTTGTTTCCTATCCCTCGCCCGCATTGGAAAAATGAAGGCGTTAGGCGCATTTTAAGATTAATGGCACCGGCTTTGTTTGGGGTTTCGGTCAGCCAAATCAATCTGTTATTAGACACAGTTTTAGCGTCTTTTTTAGACGATGGCAGTGTGGGCTGGTTATATTATGCCGACCGCCTAGTTGAATTGCCGCTGGGTGTTTTTGGTATTGCCATAGCCACCGTTATTTTGCCTTCCCTTTCACGCCAACACGCCAGCGCCGATACCGATAAATTTGCTAAGTTATTAGATTGGTCAATTCGTATGGTGCTTTTAATTGGCCTGCCTGCCGCTTTTGCGCTGGTTATTCTTGCCGAACCTTTACTCATTACGCTCTTTCAATACGGCGCAATGACCGCTCACGACATCGTTATGTCGGCTCGTGCGCTGCAAGCTTACGCCTTGGGCTTATTGGCTTTTATGCTAATTAAAGTGTTAGCGCCAGGTTATTTTGCCCGTCAAAACACCCGCACACCGGTAAAAATTGGCATTAAAGCCATGCTTGCCAATATGGTATTTAACTTAATTTTAATCGTGCCTTTAGCCCACGTAGGTTTGGCCTTGGCAACCGCCGCTTCGGCTTTTTTAAATGCCGGTTGGTTGGCACAAGGGCTAAAAAAAGAAGGCGTTTTACGCTGGTCAGCAGGCTGGGGGCGTTATAGTTTACAGCTAACAGCGGCTTTAGCAGCCATGGTGCTAGTGCTGCTTTGGGTATCGCCCAACGCTGCCACTTGGCTGGAATGGTCGATCACTGAACGCATTACGCGTTTAGGCGTGGCTGTCGTGGCAGGTGCAGGAATTTACCTAGGCGTATTAGTTGCAGCAGGTATACGCCTAGGGCATTTAAAACATCAGGAATAGGAAATTAAGAACAAGAACGCTGTTGCTTATTTTTCAAGCTGAGCGAGCCACGCTTAAATACCCAAAGTGCAATAAATGCGGGAATGTTCATTAAGATGCCATAAAGCAAAGCCACCATGCCCAGCTCTGGCGCTTGTAGAAAGCTAAAAGCAATCATAATTGCCATGCCCGCATTTTGTACGCCAGTTTCAAAGCTTAAAGTGCGTGATTGCGCTTGGCTTAAACCAACCAACCTTGCCAACCCATAACCCAAAGCCAGTGCCAGCGTTGCCAACAGCACAACCATTAACGCACTTAGCCCAAACACAGAAGGCAAGACATGGGCGTTCACCACAATAAGCACCAATATCATTAGCATTAACAGCCCAATGGATACTTGCTTTAGGCGGTGTTCATAAGCTTGCACCCAGCTAGGGTAAAGTTTACGCAGCCCCATACCCAAAACTAAGGGTAAAGCCGTTACCAAAAGAAGCTGTAACACCACTTGTGCATAAGACAGCTTAAATGCAACGTCATAGCCCAACCAACCCAACTGGGTTTGTGCTGCCCAAGGCATCCAAAGCGGTGAAAGTAGGCTAATCACGGCGGTTAAAGCAATCGACAGCGGTAAATCGCCATCGGCAAGCTTACTGAACAAGTTAGACGTTGCACCGCCAGGCGCGCAGGCTATTAGCACCAAAGCAGCGGCAATAACGGGCGGCAGGTGCAAGGCTAAAATAAGCGCCCACACAATCATCGGTAATAATACTAGCTGGGCAACAATGCCTAATAAAACGGCTTTGGGCTTGTGCAGCACGGGTAAAAAGCTTTGTAGACTAAGCCCTGTACCCATCACCAACATAATTAAGGCGAGGCATAGAGGCAGTAAAACTTGGTTTGCTAACAGGGTCATTGCATTCTCTTGTGTTTAATTAGGCTATTAAAACTTAACTCATGCTCTAGTAAAGCATTAACTGTAGTGGTGTAAGGTGCATCAATGCCCAATGCTTTTGAACGACGAAGCACGGCACCAGCGATGCTATCTAATTCTAAAGGACGCCCTTTTTCTTTATCGACTAGCATGGATGTTTTAATCGCATTAAAGTTGCTTATTAGCTCAAACATGGCATCAACATCTTTTATCCCTAACTCTAAATTATCTGCCTTAGCAGCGGCAGCTGTCTCCATCATCATGCCATAAATAATTTTACTAAAATGGGGGTGTTGCGTTAGGCTTTTTGTATCTAATCCTGTAAGGGCTGAAATGGGATTTACACCATTATTAATAATTAATTTACGCCAAAGTTCATGGCTAATATTATTGGTAATAAGGGTGGGAATACCAGCTAATTCAAATTCACTTTGCAAGCTTATTAGCAATGGGTTGGGGTTAACTTGATTGGCTTGAAGGCCAGAAGAACTAGGCCATTCACCCATAATAATCTGGGCTACACCCACCGCTTCAATAACACCTGGCTTAATAATATGGCCACCAATACGAACAGCTAGCCCACCTAAAACTCTATTTTTCCCCAAAGCTTTAGCTAGTAAAGGTTCATTATCAACACCATTTTGCAATGATAAAACGGGGGTTTCACCTAGCCTTAACCAATCACCTAACTCTTCTAGTAAAGCAACTGTAGCCGTTGATTTAAGGGTTATAATAATGGCATCAAAGTTATTTGGGTGATAATTTTTAACAAGCTTGGCATGATTAACAGCAGGTATTGGGCAAACCATTTGCTGCCCATCATAATGCACACTAAGCCCATTTTCCTGCAAAGCTGTAAGGTGTTTTCCGCGTGCTGTAAGCACAAGTTGGTGACCTGCGGTGAATAGTTTTGCAGCATAATACCCACCAATACCACCTGCACCAATCATAAGTAGGTTTAACATAAAACACCTATCGACTTAAATTATTAAAAAGAGCCTTAGTTTAAAGGATATTAAAAAATGCTACCAACTGGGTCTTACTATGGAATTTGATTTTATTCGTGATCGTGACGGCCAGTGTTCTTTGGAACTTAATGGCGAACAAACAGCCCTTGAGCGTTGGTTTAATAACAAGGCGCGTCAGTCCATTGCTACTTTAGATGACCTACTAAAAATTATTACGGCCATTAAAGAAGGTAGGCAGCGTGAATATTTGAGTAGCGATACTGAATTTCAAATGACTTTAGATGCTGAAAACTGCTTAATTTTTGCCAACTGGCTAGCTGAGCCTAATTTTGAAGATACCCTTAACGAAGGCTACGACTCTGCCAGCCTAGAAGAGCAATATTTAACAATGGATGAAGACAATGCTAAAGCAGAATGTGGGCTGGATGATTTCGCCTATTTACTGGAAGAATGGCGAGCATTTCTTCTGGAAAATCAGTCTTAGTATTTAGCTAAAAATCAAAAAAACACCAGCTTGTTTCAATTATAGAAGAGTGTTACTTTGAAAAAAATTCATTTATTACAAGAAGATAAACCCGTTATGAGTGCTTATTACCAATTTATTGACAAAAATACTGATGCCAAAGGTGCCGTGACCGCAACCTACAGTTCCACAAACTATGCACAAGGTGCTTGGAACACACACGAACAACACATGGCCCCTGCCAGCGGCATTATTACTAGGGAGTTAGAAGCTTTTCAGCCACGCCCAGCTATGCGCTTAGGCCGCATTAGTTTTGATATTTTTGGGCTTATACCTTCAGGTGAATTTTCAATTACTACGCGCCTAATACGCCCCGGAAAAACCATTGAATTAATTGAATCTGAAATGCAAGCTGAAGGAAAAACCTGCATTACTGCTAGGGCTTGGCGTATGTCGACCCAAGACAGTTCTGAAATTGCGGCTTTGGAAGACCCAGTTATTCACCACCCTGACACGCTGCCAAGCTGGGACGGTATTTCACACTGGCCAGGCGGCTATATTAAAAGCCTTGAAGCTAAGGTTGCTGAGCAGCATCGACCCGGCAAAGGCATAGTCTGGCTTAATAACGCTATAGCAATGGTTGCCAACCAACCCAGCAGTGATTTTGTTCATTTAATTGGAATGGTAGACACGGCTAATGGCACGGCTCCTCGCCAAAGTGACGATATTGCTTGGGCTTTTCCAAACTTAGACTTACAAATTCACCTGCACCGCTACCCTTCTGGCCGGTGGCTAGGGCTAGAAACAGTGCAACAATATGGCAGCGACGGCATTGGCCTCACCAGCTCTATTTTGCATGATATCTATGGCCCCTTTGGGCGCGGCGAACAAATTCTAACACTCAGAAAACTTCGTTAATGCACCTACCGCCAAGAAGATAAAAAAGTTATAAGCGTGTTAAAAGCTATTTTTAACGCGCTTTTTTGTAACTCATTTTTTTCTGTAATTCTGTAACACCCTTGGGCAGCAGCCCTTCTTTTTAAAATCTCTTAACCCAAGTCAACAAACAGATGAACTTACCTCGCACTTTTTATAACCACAACTAGGCTAAAAATACCCTCTAAACAAGGATGCTTAGTTTATGTTTAATACCAACGATTATTCACTAGGTTTTACTCTGCTAGAACTACTGCTTAGCTTGCTTTTTACAGCATTGATGGTGATGGGTGTAAGCCAATATTTGCTAATCAGTGTTCGTGTTCATTTAATTATGCAACAAGAAACTTTGGCAGCAAGAACATTGGAAACACTCTTACTGCAAGCCTCGTTAAGCCCACAAAATAAAAGCACCGTTCAAACTGCTTCATCATCTAAAACCTGCCCCAGTGAAGCAGTTAGCCAAGGCTTAGATCTTACTAGTTGGTGCCAAGCAATCGAACAATTACCACAGCTTAACTTTAGCTTAAGCAGCTCACCTTCCTATATAGAGTGGCAATCACCTAGCGGTAAGAAAAAAATTCAAAGGTAAGTATTAAAGGAGAAGCGCCATGCAACAAGGATTCTCATTAGTTGAAATGCTTATAGTTAGCCTGTTTGGTAGCCTGTTATTACTTGCAACAAGCCAAGGTTTAATTAACTTAATTAGTTATCAAACAGATCAATCTGAACTACTGCGCCTAGCTGAAAATGCCTCTTTAGCAGAAATGGCATTAAAACAAACCATCGTCTCTTCAACCAAGGCTTTAATTATAGGCAGAGCCATTAGTAGCTACCCAGCCAGAGCACCTAAAAAAACTTACATTCAATACAATGAACTAGGTAATAGCACTAGTTTTGAACAGTTTAGTAGCTCTGACTGGTTGCTTTTACTGGAAGATGAAAAAATAAATAACAACAAAGTAGAGCATGGTATTTTCCACCTTGATAAAAAAGATTTTGGCTATGGTCTAGCCTATAAAAAATTAAGCCCTGACCAAACGAACCCCATCTCTAACACCCTAGTTAACCAAGTTGAACTGGTTCGCTTTCGTTATTTACCCAATCAAAGCACACAAAATTACTACTGTTTAGAAAAACAACCAATAACACTTAAAGAAAATAAAGAAGTTGAAGCTATAGTTACAACTGAAGCTATAGTTGAAGGTGCAGATTGCAGCACATTAGAAGCAAACCTAGCTACGGGAATAGAGTTCGCCTTTATTTTAGTAACGAGTAAACCCCTAAAAAAACCTAGCCCTAGTCATTTTTATTTGTGGGGGGAAGTATTAACACCCCCTAAAGATGGCCTTTACCGACAGCTAGTAAGTTCAGTAGCACACTTTTCTACAAAAAACTTACCAGTAATCCCGCTAGTAGATGTAACTAGGGCTTCACCATGAAAAGTAAACTAAATAACAATACTAAAACCACTAACAATCAAGGTTTTATAATTAATCAGGGATTTGTATTAGTGCCTATTATTATATTAATGACAATTAGTTTATTAATTATTCTAACCGGCAGTAAAGAACTACACCAAGCTGTCTTAATGCATCAACTAAAAATGCGTAAAAACTGCCTCTACCTTGCACAACAATTAGACAAAGAAAACGCACCCAATTACAGCCATTGCCCACCTTGCCTTAAGGTAAGTGGCTGCCTATGAAAGCAATAAAAACAGCAGCTAAACAGCAATTAAAGCAGCAGGGTTTTAATCTAGTTGAACTGTTACTTACTTTAATTATTGCTAGCTTTCTAATGGGCTATGCGCTGCCTTCTTATCAGCGCATGATTGAACAACAAACCCAAAGAAGTGAGCTAGCACGCCTACAAGCGGTATTAAACCACGCCCGCTTAATGGCAACGATGAATAATAAAAAACTACAGGTTTGCGCCAGTAGCAATGGCCAACAGTGTGATGCCTCCGCTTTTTTAAGTGGTAACCTATTAATTATTACTGATGATAACCAACAGGTTGTGCATTTTTCAGTAGGCAATGGCTACCCTATTGTTTTTAACAGTCCAACCATAGGAATCAATCCTTTACCTAAACAAAGCCTAGGCGGCACACTTTTACCCTGCACGAGTTTTAGCAGAATTGAACCCAAAGGCGTTACCGTTTCTGCTGTAAGCCGCGTTAGAGTTAACGACAAAATTAGTGCCACCCTAAAGGCGCTTTGTCCTAATTGAAGTGTCTATTGGAATTAGACCAGAACAATACCTGAAGAAATGGATAAATTTACAATCTCAGATAAGCTTTGGGCTGGACATAAAAAACGTAAAGAACAACATAAAAACAAAGGTAATGGCTTTGGATATTCTCTTTTCAATGAAGATAGTGAGTATACAAATACTATAAGCGCTCGATATTATAAAGATGGATCAGAGATTTTAATTGATCAATCCAACCTAGGAAAAAAACCTAGAAAACTAACACCGAGAGAATGTGCTCGTTTACAAGGGTTTCCAGAAGATTTTATTGTAAATGCTGTGTCTCAAGGTCAAATATATAAACAGTTTGGAAATTCAGTTTGTATCAAGGTGATAGAAGCAGTTGCAAAACAAATAACTGAGTCGATGGTTGAAGCCGAACTAAAGGCGCTTTGTCCCAACTAACCTAGGCAGCTGTTCGTTACTCGCTATCTTCTATATAATCAATGGTTCAATTTTCAACAAGCCAACCACTAACTAGAAACTTACCAGAGCCTAAATGGAACTGATTCGCGGCATTCATAACCTACGCAAAGAACACCAAGGCTGTGTGGCAACTATCGGTAATTTCGATGGTGTCCACCTTGGTCATCAACGCATCCTTCAACAGGTAAGGGAAAAAGCTGCCTGCCTGCGCCAGCCAACCACGGTTATGGTGTTTGAACCCCAGCCGCGTGAATTTTTTGCTGGAGAACAAGCGCCGCCGCGCATCAACAGTTTTCGTGAAAAGGTCGAGCGTTTAACGGAATACGGTGCTGAACGCATTGTTTGTTTGCAATTTAATAGCCGTTTACGCCAACTAACCGCCGAAGAATTTGTTCAACAAATTTTAGTGGATGGCTTGGGTATAGCGCACCTAGTGGTAGGCGATGACTTCCGTTTTGGCTGTGACAGGTCTGGCGACTTTCACCTGTTACAAAAGCTAGGGCCAGAAAAAGGCTTTAGTGTTGAACATACCCATACTTTTTTAATAGATGATGAGCGGGTTTCTAGCACACGCGTTCGCGAGCAGTTAATTAAAGGCAATTTAAGTGAAGCCGCTAGGCTGTTAGGTCGCCCACATAAGTTTTCTGGGCGAGTGGTTCACGGTCGCAAACTAGGTCGCACGCTAGGCGTACCTACAGCCAACCTTTTATTAGGTGATCGCAAACCTGCACTGAATGGCGTGTTTAGTGTGTTAGTAAAAATGCCAAACGGATTACCACGCCCTGGTATTGCCAATATAGGACTACGCCCCACAGTCGATGGCCTAGTTCCAGCACTTGAGGTGCATTTACTAGGTTTTGATGGCAACCTTTATGGCAAACGCCTTAAAGTTTTTGCACTAGCTAAATTGCGAGATGAGCAAAAGTTTGATGGGCTAGATGCGCTCAAATCCCAAATTAATAAAGATATTGACCAGTGCCAGCAGTTTTTTAAGCGGCATAATCCGCAGTGGCAGTCTGGCGAATATTGGCTAACGAGTGATGCAGCACCTCTGCTAGCAAAAGCACCGCTACAAGTAAATACACCCTTTTAATTTCCAGTTAACCGCAACCTTGATGACAAAATAACCATGACCGATAAGAATACGGACCAATACAAAGCAACCTTAAACCTTCCTGAAACTGCCTTCCCTATGCGTGGCA
>JAAYGA010000195.1 GCA_012727935.1 Pseudomonadaceae bacterium
ATGGTGATATTTATAACTTTGGTGGCGATGGCACTGAGTTTAACTTTGGCGGTGGTGATGAAACCCTCACCTTCTTTGTTGAACCTAGTGATGAACGCTATACAGCCATGCAGTGGGATGTGCCTGAAAAGCTAGAAGGAGCAAAAGACTGGGCGTTTGATGATGCAATAACAGGCGAAGATACCGCTTGGTCAGCAAACAGTCATTACGTTGAAAAGCTCTGGGGCAACACCTTTAACTACCAAATGGGTAATAACTACTCTTGGGGTGATACTGCCGATTATGACTTTGGAAATGGTTATGCAGAAGCGCATATAAGAGATACCACTAAAATCAACCAAAAACTACCTCACGATAAGACTGATATTGGTGGCCCTTACCTTAAAAAAATTACAGGAAACAATATTACCTATTCTGAACCCGGTAATGTACTGATTGAAAAAACCTATGGCGATGTTTACGAATACCGTAATGGGAAAATACTGGAAGTACATGTAGGTGATGCTGAAGAGCACCATCACGGCACTTCATGGGGTTATAAACATGGCGATAGTTTTGAAGAATCTTATGGCCTAGCAAAAAGCATTCATCATGGTCGAACCGAAGACTTTTTTATGGGTGGCAGTGTTGAATTAAATTTGGCTGCGGCTCAATCCATTAGCCTTGCGGCAAATAGCGAGATTTTTGTAGGTGTTAAATCTGAAGTTTGTATTGCAGCAGCATTAGAGCTTTTTATTGGTGGAAAAATAACAGGATCCATTGGGCCAGAAAGAGAAATCAATATTGAAGCATCAAAAATAACACTCGTTAAAACAGATGCAGATTTAACGGCACTTACCACACGTGTGACAGATGTTGAAACTTCAGCAAACACAATCAAAACCAGTACAAACGAGATAATCACTACTTTGAATAAGATTAAAACCAGCAATGCAAATGTTACTAACAGTGCAACAAAAATCGATAATGCCATTGCAGCCATTAATAGCGCTGGCCTGACCCTAATAACTTAATTATGCAAACCATTAAACCGCTACAACTTAGCCCCCTAACTCGCTCCTTTACCTATCAACGCCAGCACTTTTTTGCAATTGGCAGTTTGTTGGGTTTTGATCTTACAACCGGCGAACCTGTGCTGGAGCAAAGCTTATGGGAAAAAGTGTCTGCCACACCAGAAGTTCAAATTTTAGATGCCGGTTTCCCCAAACCTCAAGCAGAAGTTTTAGTTTACGGCTGTGCAGAAACACCTAAAGGTGAACCCCAAAAAGAATTATCTGCTAGCTTTACAGTCGGCGATATTAATAAACAACTGCACCTATTAGGTAAAGGTTACTGGCGTGGCTTGCCCGGCTTTAAACAACAAAAAGTTGAGCAAAGCTTTACGCGCATTCCGCTAAGTCGGGCGTTGGCTTTTGGCGGTGAAGGCTTTGCTGAAAACCCAGAAGGAGTGGGTTTTCAAGCCATAACTACTGAAGCTGGTGAGAGCCTCTACCCCATCACTCAAGTACAAGTATTAAATACACCAGCAGAATACCCCGGACAAGTTTTACCCCTAGCTTATACCGGTGCAATGGATTTTATGGCACCGCAAAAACAGCAGTATGCGGGTACTTATAATGCCGCTTATATGCAAAAAGCCATGCCCGGTTTACCCGATGATTTTGACTGGTTGTTCTGTCAAGATGCTTTGCCTGACCAGCGCTTTAAAGCCAGTAGCTTACCAAGCAATGCCCACTATCAACTACAAAATCTAAATGCAGATATGCCACGCATGGAAGGCACTTTACCACCTTGGCGAGCGGTAGCTTGGTTATTGCAGCAGCAAGGTGACGAGTTTAAACCCACAGCTCAACAGGTGCAGTTAAAAGCTGAAACCTTAGTTTTATTACCTAATCAGAATTTAGGGATTATGCTTTACCGTGGACAAATCAAGGTTAGCCGCGATGATGCCCGTGATATTAAAGCCTTGCTGCTTGCCCTAGAAGACCCCGCTGCACCCAAACCAGATGCGCATTATATTGACCAGTTACAAAAACGCTCCGATCAAGACAATGCTTGGCGTTATTTGTTAGATACCCAGCCTTTACTGCCTACACAAATCACTTGCGGCATGGCATTACTGATGGCGCAAAGTGGTGAGGTGCCTTCACTGGATTTACCCCAGATGGACAAGGCAAAGCACCTAACCGAGGAAATGCAGGCTAAAGCCATGCAGCAGATAGAAGAGGAACGCCAAGCCCTGCAACAGCAAGGGTTTGACTTGCCGCCAATGCCTGTGCCACCGCCGCCAGCTGAATGGCAAGCTAAGGTGGAAGCTTTGCAAGCTAAAATATTGCCGAAAAAAACCGATGGCAGCCCAGATTTAGCTAAAATTGATTTTGATGCTATGCAAGAAATTGCACCGCTAGTTGACAGTGTTAAAGAGCAAGAAATGGCAAAAATGCAGCAGGAACTACTGCCGCAACTCGAAGCGCTATTGCTCGTTCCTGAGTTAAAAGATCAGTACCCAGAAATCCGTAAAAAAATTGAAGTGTTATTAAATCCACCACAACCTAGTTGGCCAAGGATGGAAATTGATACGTCACTGGACCAAGTTATTGTGCAACTTGAAAAAGAAGTACACCAAGTAAAAACCAGTGAATTGCTACAAGGGCAGGCACCAGAAAAAGCTCAAGCCATTAAGAAGCAACTTGAAGACAGTATAAAAAAAATTGAAAGTGCAAAAATACAACTGAAAGATGCGCCAGCTAAAATTAAAGCCACCTACCGTATGGGGGCAGAGTGGCCTGAGCGTGGTTCACCGCTGCAAAGTGCCGAGC
>JAAYGA010000020.1 GCA_012727935.1 Pseudomonadaceae bacterium
CCCCGTTCATCAAAGCGAACACTGACCGCTTCGCTTAGCTGCTCTAGTTTTATTTCACCACTACGCTGGGGTAGCTTTTGCTGGATAAACCAATAGCCACCTAAAGCGATACCCATTAACAAGACTAGAATAAAAATAACTAAGCGTTTCATCAGAACTGCCTGTTTTAGTAGAATGATTAAAGCCTTAAAGGTTTGTTGCTTCTGGTACTTGTGCTAAAGCATCTTCGAGCAATTCAACACCTGCGCCTGATATATGCGCGCCTTCGCTTAACGTTCGGCGAAAACGCCTTGCCCCGGGTACGCCTTGGAATACACCTAGTAAGGGACGCATTAATGGGTTTAGGCGGTCACCGGCAATTAGCCTTTCTTCTACATAGGGCAGGTAATTACGAATAGCCTGATGCTGGGTTAAGCCGCTATCTGCTTCACCATAAAGTTGTTGGTCTACTTGGGCAACCAGCCAAGGATTATTCCAAAGGGCTCGACCTAGCATGACGGAATCGACTTTTTCTAAGTGGGTTTTGCATTCTTCTAAGGTGTTAATGCCGCCATTTAGGGCAATGACTAAATCGGGGTGTTGGGCTTTTAAGCGTTCCACACGGGCGTAATTAAGGGGGGGTACTTCACGGTTTTGTTTGGGCGATAAACCTTGTAGCCAAGCTTTTCTGGCATGCAGAATAAAAACTTTACAGCCAGCGGCTTTGATCTGTTCAATAAAGGCTTCTAAATCTTCGTCTTCATCTTGGTCGTCAATACCAATGCGGCATTTTATGGTAACCGGCAGGTGAGTGGCGGCTTGCATGGCTTGAAAGCAGTCGCTAACTAGCTGTGGGTGGGCCATTAAACAAGCACCCATAAGGTTATTTTGTACTCGGTCGCTAGGGCAACCAACATTTAAATTAACTTCGTTATAGCCTTTTTCAGTGGCCAATTTTGTGCAAAGTGCTAGGTCTGTTGGGTTGCTACCGCCAAGTTGTAAAGCAACTGGCTGTTCTTCGGCTGAAAAATCTAAAAACCTTTGTGGGTCTTTGCCATGCAAAAGAGCGCCGGTGGTAATCATTTCTGTATAAAGCAGGGTTTTATTACTTAATAGGCGTAAAAAATACCGAAAATGGCGGTCGGTAACGTCCAGCATGGGGGCTAAAGAAAAACGGGGGTAGGGTTGGTCACCCCAAAGCGGCAAAGACATAGTATTAGGATCACTAGCTGGTTAAAGAGCTAAGAAGTGTAACCCTAGAAAAATAAAATGGCGACTCTTACAGGGGGAGTGTAAGGTCGCCTAGGCATCGCAAGTGTGTAACGCAAGTGATAACAGCTACTGCACACAAATTTGAGTGGCGATAATCTTATAAAAACTAGCTGTTGTGAAGGTGGCGTAATGTCGCAGAAATTGTCTGCAATGCACTTGGCTGTGGAATCTCTTATACTAGGTGACTACTGAATAAACCTAATTCAGAGCCTTTTTATTTTTATTAGCAGGAATAATAAGCATGACTGTTCGCACTCGCATTGCCCCATCGCCCACTGGTGACCCTCACGTTGGTACCGCTTATATCGCTTTGTTTAACCTGTGCTTTGCTCGTCAGCATCAGGGCAAGTTTATTCTGCGAATTGAAGACACAGATCAGCAACGTTCGACTACTGAGTCTGAGCAAAAGATTTTTGATTCTTTACGCTGGTTAGGTTTGGATTGGGATGAAGGCCCCGATGTTGGCGGTGAATTTGGCCCTTATCGCCAAAGTGAGCGCCGTGATATTTATGGCAAGTATGCACAAGAGCTGCTGGATAAAGGCAAAGCGTTTAAATGCTATCGCACATCTGAAGAATTGGATGAGTTGCGCCGTGAGCGTCAATTGGCGGGTCATTCAACAGCTTTAAAGCCTTCTGATTTATATTTGCCTGAAGAAGAAGTGGCTAAGCGTACGGCGGCTAATGCACCTTTTGTAGTGCGTATGCTAGTGCCTGAGGGTGAAGGTGCTTGTGAAATTGATGATTTACTGCGTGGCAAGATTGAATTGGACTGGAGCATGGTTGATGCTCAGATTTTAATTAAATCAGACGGCATGCCCACCTACCATTTAGCTAACGTGGTCGATGACCATTTAATGAAGATTACTCACGTTTTGCGTGGCGAAGAGTGGATTAACTCAGCACCCAAGCATAAATTATTGTATGAATATTTTGGTTGGGAAATGCCAGTGCTTTGCCATTTGCCGCTCTTGCGTAATCCTGACAAATCTAAACTGTCTAAGCGTAACAACCCTACTTCAATCACTTTTTATCAGCGCATGGGCTATTTCCCTGAAGCCATGCTTAACTACCTTGGCCGTATGGGCTGGTCTATGCCTAACGAGCAAGAAAAATTCAGCCTTGCTGAAATGATTGCTAACTTTGATATTGGGCGTGTTTCTTTGGGCGGGCCGGTATTTGATGTTGAAAAACTGAGCTGGTTAAATGGCTTGTATTTGCGTGAAGATTACACCGATGAACAGTTAATTGCCGAGCTGGTTAAGTGGGCTTTTAATAGCGATTACGTTAAACAAATTATGCCGCAGCTGCGTCCGCGCATTGAAATGCTGTCAGACATAGCGCCCTTGGCGAGCTTCTTCTTTAGCGGCATGCCTAAGGTCACCAAGGCTGATTATTTAGAACTAGGCATAGAAGAAGCCAACTTAGTTGAGTTATTCCAGTTGTTAGTTTGGGAAGTGGACAGCCTAACCGATTGGAACAAAAACGCTATTTTCAATACGGTTAAAGCCTTGGCTGATAATGCCGGTTTAAAAATGAAGGGCTATTTGCAGCCAGTGTTTGTAGCCATTAGCGGCAGTACTAGCTCAACGTCAGTGTTAGATGCAATGGTTATTTTAGGGCCAGACATGAGCCGCGCCCGTTTGCGCTTTGCTTTGAACCTAGTAACTGATGGCCGTGGGGTGTCTAAAAAGCAAATTAAGAAGCTTGAAAAAGTCTACCAAGAATTTAAAGTAGCTAAAACCACAGCTGATTAATGGTTATTTAAAATAAAGCTTGACGGTGCAGGGTTAGCCGCCTATTATACGCACCGTCTTCAAGACATCTGTGGGGGTATAGCTCAGCTGGGAGAGCGCTTGCATGGCATGCAAGAGGTCAACGGTTCGATCCCGTTTATCTCCACCAACAAACTGAAGGCAATAAAAGTATCAACGTCCCATTCGTCTAGTGGTCTAGGACACCGCCCTTTCACGGCGGTAACAGGGGTTCGAACCCCCTATGGGACGCCACTTTTATAATTATACCCACCTTAATTAACACCCTCATTAAATAAGTAAACCTTCATTTTTATCCACATAAATTATATTAAAAATATCAGACTCGTTTCTGGTTTTTTTGCGTCTAAAATTTAAGGTTTATTAGTCTCTAAGCTTGGTTTTTTTAGGTCGATTTAGTCTACAGAGCCTATGAATACTAGGCTATTCCTGAAGTTTGGTTAAGCCTGATTAAAAAATGAACTTTTTAAGTGGCAGGTTGTGGTTGTTGGCTTAGGCTGGCTTCTTGCATGGTTACCCACAGCCTTATCCACAGATGTTGTGGATAAGGTTAGAGCGTTTCAAGCAACACATTATTGCGTAGTTTATATTTAGCAGGATCTTCAGGTAGAAGTTTTTTTCTGTCTTCAGGTAAAAGGTCTAACCTAAGGTCTGTGGGTTTAATGGAGGTATTGTTTAGCTTGTTATAAACAATACGAACCACTAGTGGGTTGTTACTTTTATCTTGCTGCTTCACAAAACCTAGGTTGCCATCTTCAAAAGCAACCAATGAGCCTAATGGGAACAGACCTTGACGTTTTATTAGCTGCTGTATGGCGGCTAGGTCTAACTGATTACGCATAGCCATAAGGCGCTTATAGGCTAAAGCATAGGGCAAACC
>JAAYGA010000196.1 GCA_012727935.1 Pseudomonadaceae bacterium
AATGTTTTACGAACCATGTGTAATTTACAGCCGCAGGTTGGTAAGCCAATATTAAAAGAAGACAATATTGCCCGGGGTGTAGTGACAGGGTTTATAGATCTAATGGGTGAGAAAACGGCAGGCTCGATGGCGATAAGTTTTTCTGAGCCAGTGGCAATTGATTTAGTCGAGCGCATGTTAGGTGAACGCCCCACTAAGATTAATAGTACCGTAGAAGATTTAGTGGGTGAAATTACCAACATGGTGTCGGGTGGTGCTAAAAAAATACTCTCTGAAGAGGGTTATAATTTTTATCTTTCGCAGCCGGTTACTTTTGTGGGTGAAGGGCATAAAATTTTACACAGCGTCTACGGCCCTAAAATCTTAATACCCTTTCATGTTGAAAGTGGCGATTTTGTGGTTGAGGTGTGTTTTCGTGAATAGATTAAACTTTTAAATTTAACTTTAAAATCAGCTAGTTAGCCTTATTTTTCTAATGGTTTAAATTTTTATGCTTATGGGTACGGGTGCGTAAGAGTATATAAAGCGCACCACTACCGCCATCTTTGGGTAAGGCAGAACAAAAAGCTAATACTTCAGGCATTTGCCTTAGCCAAACATTAACATGCGATTTAATGCTAGGTACTTCACCTTCACGGTTATAAGACTTACCGTGTACTAGCAGCAGGCAGCGGCTAGCAATTTGGCTACCATCACGAATAAACTCACTTAAAGCAGCCCGTGATTTTTCTATAGTAAAACCATGTAAATCTAAGCCTTCTTGCCAAGTTAATAGGCCTTTTCTTAATGCTTGCAAGGTGCGTAATGGTAGGTCTGGCACATGAAAGAGTAAGTTTTCACCCGGATTAACCGGCCTTACCTGCCAGTCTGATATGCCTAGGTCTGTTAAGGAGCTAGATTCACTAGTCGCAGCTAAACGACGAGCTTGGTGATTAATGTCTTTAACCCGACGTGGTTTACCTAAATCAGCAAGGTTCTGCTTCACAGGTTTAACCCCCTTCATTAATTCACGAAATAAATTATGATCGTCATTGGGGTCATTCTCAGGGCTCACTTTTTGCTCCTTATGCTAAACTTAATGGGTTACTAAACTTAACGAATTGCTAAGTTTAACGAATATTAACATGCCAACTTAGGATATTATGCAGCGATGAGTCCAATTACTAATCAAACCACCACCTCACTGGTTCAAGAATTAAAAACTTTACGAGACTTTGTGCGCTGGGCATTAACTAATTTTAATAAAAACCATCTCTATTATGGGCATGGTACTGATAATGCTTGGGATGAGGCGCTGCACTTGGTTTTAGGCAGTTTACACCTTCCTTCTGATACTGATGAACGTTTGTTAGATGCACGTTTAACTCAGTTAGAGCGTGAAAAACTAATTGACTTAATTAAGCAGCGTTGTGAAACACGCACCCCGCTTCCTTATTTGTTGGGTGAAAGTTGGTTTGCAGGCTTGCCATTTAAAGTGGACGCTAGAGTACTCATTCCTCGTTCACCCATTGCCGAGCTTATTATTAACTGTTTTGAACCTTGGTTTGATGCTGCTCAGCCACCGGCTAAAATTTTAGACTTGTGTACCGGCAGTGGTTGCATTGGTATTGCTTGCGCTTATGCATTTCCTACGTCTGAAGTTTTACTAAGTGATATTTCACAAGATGCACTAGATGTTGCCAAAGAAAATATTAGCCGCCACCATTTAGATTTAAGAGTAACAGCCTTGGCTTCTAATTTATTTTCTAACTTAGAAGCAACGGATAAGTTTGATTTAATTGTTAGTAACCCACCTTATGTCGATATTCAAGACTTGGCTGCTATGCCGGAAGAATATCACCAAGAGCCTGAGCTGGCGCTCGCAGCAGGTGAAGATGGTTTAGATTTGGTCAAGGTTATTTTAGCCAAAGCAAGAACACACCTAAATGATGGTGGTTTGCTGGTTGTGGAAGTGGGTAATAGTGAAATCCACCTAGAAGCTTTATTTCCACAAGTGCCTTTTTTATGGGTTGAATTTGAAGCTGAAGCGCGTGGCGTTTTTGTGTTGACTGCAGAACAGCTAGATGAGTTTCAAGCAGATTTTACTGCCGCTATCTAGTAAAAATGAATATAAATTATTTAAACGGAAGCTGAGTTATGTCGGGTAATACCTTTGGGAAACTTTTTACTGTCACCACCTTTGGTGAAAGTCATGGCCTAGCTTTAGGCGCTATTATTGATGGCTGCCCACCGGGAATGGCGTTGACAGAAGCAGATTTACAACTGGATTTAGACCGCCGTAAACCCGGCACTAGCCGCCATACGACGCAAAGGCGTGAGGATGATCGGGTAAAAATTCTGTCGGGGGTGTTTGAAGGCAAAACTACGGGTACGCCCATAGGTTTATTGATTGAAAATACCGATCAACGCTCTAAAGACTACGGTAAAATTCAAGAGCAGTTTCGCCCTGCTCATGCTGATTATACTTACCAACAAAAATACGGTATTCGTGACCACCGTGGTGGCGGTCGTAGTTCAGCTCGTGAAACAGCCATGCGTGTTGCGGCAGGTGCTATTGCTAAAAAATACTTACTAGAAACTCACGGCATTACTATTCGTGGTTATTTGTCGCAGCTAGGCCCTATTAAAGCTGAACAGTTGCAGTGGAATGAAGTAGAGCGCAATCCTTTCTTTTGTCCAGACCCAGACAAGGTACCTGAAATGGAAGCCTATATGGATGCGCTGCGTAAAGAAGGTGATTCCATTGGCGCGCGTATAAATGTGGTTGCTGAGGGCGTTCCACCCGGCTTAGGCGAGCCTATTTTTGACCGCCTAGATGCTGAAATTGCCCATGCTATGATGTCGATTAACGCCGTTAAAGGTGTTGAAGTGGGTGCAGGTTTTGCAGCGGTTGAGCAAAAAGGCAGTGAGCACCGCGATGAAATAACCACGAAGGGTTTTTTAAGCAATCATGCAGGTGGCATTTTAGGTGGCATTTCAAGTGGCCAAGCTATAACTGTTAGTATGGCGCTTAAACCCACTTCTAGTTTGCGCTTAGTAGGGCAAAGTGTTGATATTAAAGGTGAAGCTTGTGAAATTATAACCACAGGCCGTCACGACCCTTGTGTAGGTATTCGAGCAACACCTATAGCCGAAGCTATGTTAGCTTTAGTATTAATAGACCATCTACTAAGGCACAGAGGGCAAAATGCAGGCGTTAAGCAAATAACACCCATTATACCATCTAGTGTTATTTAGCTTTATTTATGTGTCTGCTAGTTGTTTATTAGGTATCTGGTTATTTTTTAGTGGTATCTACTTTAAAAATGGCTATAAACTTTTTTTGAGCATTTTTTTTAGTTGGTATTGAGTTGGCGTGTTATTTCGCAGTTGCGTTATATATGCCATACTGTTTAAATAGTAAGGTCAAAAAATCCCGAATTTACGTGGAGTATACTAGTGAAGATCAATGTTGAATTTGATATAACTCCTGAAGAATTTCGTAAGGCAATGGGTTTACCTGATGTTCAGCCTTTTCAGGAAGAGTTAATGAGAAAAATTGCTGAGCAAATGGAAGCGGGTGTTGAAGGCTATGACGCCTTATCTCTTTTTAAGCCTTACTTCTCGCAAGGATTTGACTCAGTCAATAGCTATCAAAAAATGATGATGGATTTGATGTCCAGTTATGGCCAAAGCAATAGTTAGTTGCCTGCTTTGATACCTATTTTAGTAAACTAGCATAAAAAACTCACTAAATGTTATAATAAAACTGCACTCAAGTAGTTAGAGTTGCAATGTGAGTTAATGTAAAAAACTCTAATGTGCGGGTATTTAATCCGTACAAATTTAAACAATGCGTAAGCGTTGAAACAAAATGTAACTTTGGAAAAATATAATGATGCAAGATAAGACAATGCAAGATAAAGTAATGAATGCTTTTACTGAGCAAACTAAAAACATGTACAACCCTATGCGTAAAATTAACGCATTGCTTGTTGAAAACATGGAAAAGATGACTGACTTTCAACTAGAAGCTTTGAAAGCCTATAGTCACATGGGTTTGACTCAGATGAAGCAAGCAACTTCAGTTAAAGATGCTGACAGTGTGCGTGATTACAGCACTTCACAAGCTGAAATGATGAGCACCTTAAGCAAGAAAGTACTTGAAGATGCAAAAACTATGGCTGACATGAGCATGGAATTCAAAGCTGAAATTGAAAAGATTATGGAAGAGTCTCGTGCTCAAGCTTTCAACAAAGCATCTGAAGACAAAAATGCTAAGCCTGCTGCGGCTGCTAAACCTGCTGCTAGTAAGTAATTTATTACTTACTTAAGGTTCCAAGCATTTAAAATGAGTAAAAAAAAGGAGCTAGCTAGCTCCTTTTTTTATAGGTAAATAAAAAGGGAGAGTGCTGAATGACTGAAAAAGCTAAAAATCAGCAAACAGGTAGTGACTTGTTTGATCCTGCTGAAATGTTTCAATGGATGACTGAAGCCAATGAACGTTATAAAACTGTTATTAAACAGTTTGTAAACCAAAATGAAGGTGGTGCTAATAATTCTTCATCATCTGCTTTAAATGATTTAGGTGAAAACTTTAAACAACTAGGTGAGCAGCTAGCTGCTAACCCTATGGTGTTGTTTGATGAGCAAATGAGTTTGATGCAAGGCCAAACCCAGCTATGGCAAAACACTGTGCGTGAGCTGTTAGGCAAAAAAGACGTTGAGCCTATTATTGAGCCTGCAAGGGATGACCGACGTTTTTCTGATCCAGAATGGTCAGAAAACTTAATTTATAACTTTATTAAGCAGACTTATCTACTTCAATCACGCAGTGTTTTTAATGTGGTACAGGGCGTAGAAGGCTTAGAAGACCATACACGTCAGCAGGTTGATTTTTATACCCGCCAATTGGTGAATGCTAATTCACCCACCAACTCTTTGTTTACTAACCCTGAAGTTGTTCGCCGCACAGTAGAAACGCGTGGCCAAAACTTGTTAGATGGTATGAAGCAATTCAGTAAAGATTTAAAAGAAAGTGCTGATGGCTTGAACATTACCATGACGGACGTAAGTGCTTTTAGTCTAGGTGAAAACGTTGCTACAACGCCTGGTCAAGTAGTCTTTCAAAATAAGTTAATTCAGTTAATTCAATATCAGCCAACAACTGAAAAGCAGTTTAAGACGCCTTTATTAATTGTTCCACCTTGGATTAATAAGTTTTATATCTTAGACCTGCGTGAAAGCAATTCTTTAGTTAAATGGTTAACAGACCAAGGTCACACAGTGTTCATTATTTCTTGGGCTAACCCAGGTCCTGAAATGCGTGATTACGGTTGGCCTGAATACATGAACCAAGGTCCCTTGGCTGCTATGGATGCTATTAAAGAGCAAACTGGCGAACCTGATGTGAACATCATTTCTTATTGTATTGGTGGCACACTAACAGCTTCTACCGTTGCTTATTTAACAGCTACTAAACAAGAAGACCGTGTTAAATCAGTTACTTACATGGCAACCTTGCAAGATTTCTCTGATCCAGGTGAAATCAGTGTTTTCATTAATGAAGCCAGCATGGTCGGCATTGAAAAGAAATTAGACCGTATGGGTTACCTTGATGGCCGTGCTATGGCTTTCAGCTTTAACTTGTTGCGCGAAAACGATCTTTTCTGGTCTTTCTACATTAATAACTACCTAAAAGGTGAGCGTCCTTCGGCGTTTGACTTGTTGTATTGGAACACTGACGGTACCAATATGCCGGCAGCTATGCATAAATTTTATTTACGCAATATGTACCAAGGCAATAAGTTAATTCAGCCAGGCGGTATTGAAATTGATGGTGTGAAGATAGATTTAAGCCAAATTAAAACCCCTGCTTATTTTATTTCTACCATTCAAGATCACATTGCTAAGTGGAAGTCGACTTACATAGGTGCTCAGGTTCACTCAGGCCCAGTTAAATTTGTACTGTCTGGTTCTGGTCACATCGCTGGCGTTGTTAACCCACCCAATAAAGTTAAATACGGTTATTGGACTAATGATGTCATTGCTGAAACCCCTGATACTTGGTTTGCTGGCGCTGAAAAGCACGAAGGTTCTTGGTGGCCTGACTGGCAAGAGTGGGCTACTAGCAACAAGTATGCTGACCCTGCTAATCAAGTGACTGCACGTGATCCTAACCAAGGAAAGTTAGCTGTTATTGAAGCTGCACCGGGTAGTTATGTGAAGCTGAAAATTACCGATGTTATTAATCCTGATAAAGAAAAAGCCGCTGAGCCTGCTAAAACTGAAGCTAAGGCAGAGTCTAAGCCTGAACCTAAAGTTGAAGTTAAGGTAGCAGAAGCAGCCAAAGCTGAATCTAACCCTGAACCTAAAGTTGAAGTTAAAACTGAAGTGAAGGCTGAAGAAGCCGTTAAAGCTGTAGCTACCGAGCCTGCTAAAGTTGAAGCCAAGGTTGAAGTGAAGGCAGCAGAAGCCGTTAAAGCTGAAGTGAAGCCTGTAGCAGCAACTAAGCCAGCTAAAGCAACAGATAAGCCTAAAGCTGCAACTAAGCCTAAAGAGAAGTAATTATAGGTTTAGGTAAAAGTAAAAAAGCTGCCTTAGGGTGGCTTTTTTTTATGTTTTTTTATAGCCACTAATAAACTGATTAGCCTAAATTTAAATAGCACCCAACAAAAAGGCTCGCTTTATGGGCGAGCCTTTTGCAACTGCCAACCAGTAGTGGGGTAGCATTACTGGTTGGGCTACTAGTTAAGTAGGTAAAACTAGCGGTAACTAGGTGTTATCTGCTTGGTTTTTAAGTAGCTCTTCTTCCATTTTCTTACGACGGCGCACTTCGCGTGGGTCGTTAGGGGCGCGGCCGGGTAACGGCTGGTAACCTGGTAGGTGAGCAAAGGGGTTTTCTGCTGTTGCTTCTATTACCGGCTTAGTTTCAGTTTCAACTTTAGCAGGCTCGGTAGCTACAGCTTTAAGTGCTTCTTCAGGTTCTGGCTTTACTTCAGCTTGTACTTCTTCTGATGCTTGCGCTGCAGCTGTGGCTTGTTCAGTGGGCTCAGAAGTAGTTGCTTCTACTTGCATATCTGCCTGCGCTTCTGCCTCTGTTACAGCTTGAACTGTTGCTTCTGGTGTTAGCGAGCTAGTTGTTTGTTCAAGAGCAGTTACTTCTGTTGCCGCTTCAACTTCAGCTTGTACCTCAGCTGTTTTTTCTGTTTCAGTTATTGTTTCCACTTCAGCTGGAAGTTCACTCGCCTTAGTTTCACTAGCCTGAAGTTCAGTCGTTTGAGGTTCATTTTCAACTGCAACTGATTCATCATTACTGACTTCTTTAATAAGCTGTTCATTAGGCTTTACCTGATCTTCTGTCGCAGGCTTAGCGTCTTTATCAGCGTCTAGTTCAAAGGTTGTAAGTGTTTCTTGCTTGGCTACTTCTTTTTCAACCGTTATTTTCTCAGCTGTTGCTGCTTGAGTAATATCGGTTGAAGTATTGGCGGCCTGACTAGTGGCCTGAGCCGTGCTAACCAATGTTTGTTCTACTGCCCCTGCTTGCTGCTCAACCAATTTTAGCTCAGTTGCTTTTTCTTCAACTTGCTGCTGCTCATCGGCTTTTAGCTTATTGAAATCAGGTGCAACTGCTGCATCGCCTGTTGCTACCTTGTTACGGCGGCGGTTACGTGGGTTGGTTCGTGTTGGCTTAGGCGGCGTATTGCTGTCTTGGGCTTGAACGGCTGTGGGTAGGGGTTGGCGCTGTGTTTCTTGACGCGGCGCTTCTTGGCGAGCCGTGTCATTTTGCGCTGGGTTTTCATCACGGCGATTGTTACGACGCGCATCAGGGCGCTGACGGTTATTGCGCTGGTTATTTTCAGGACGCGGTGTGCGACTTGGGCGAGCTGTTCGTTCGCGTTCATTGCGTGGTTTTTCGTTAGCAGCTGTGGGTGTTACAGGCGCGTTAGCTGTGTTGCTGCTGACTGGTTTAACCGTTGTTTCTTCTTTTTCTGGGGTGGTGTTTGAACCGCCAAAAAGCATTTTAATAAAACGGCCCAATAAACCTGGTTTTTCTTCTACTTCCACTGTTGGCGCACTAGCGGTGTTGCTTACGGGTTTTTCTTGCTCTACAGCAGCAGGCGCTGGCGTGGTGCGAATTACGTTTTGTACTGCCGCTTCAACAAAACCGGTTACTTTTTCATTGTTGCTAACGGGTTCTTTGTCATTGTGTTCGCTTACATCTAATTCATAGCTAGCCACTATTACATCAGTTTCGCCTAGCTCATCTTCGCGCACGCGCACTACATCGTAATGGGGGGTGTGCATATCAGGGTTAGGAATAACAAGCACTTCAACTTGCTGACGTTTGCCTAGGTCGTATAACGGAGAGCGTTTTTCATTAAGCAGGAAGGTGGCAACCGTTACTGGTAACACAGCACGAATTTGTGCTGTGTTTTCCTTCATGGCTTCTTCTTCAATTAAGCGAAGGATAGACAAGGCAATGGATTTAACATCACGAATGGTGCCTTGGCCTTCACAGCGTGGGCAAACCATGCCGCTGGTTTCACCCAAAGAAGGGCGTAAACGCTGGCGCGACATTTCTAATAAGCCAAAGCGTGAAATGCGACCAATTTGTACACGAGCGCGGTCAATTTTCAGCGCATCACGCATACGGTTTTCAACTTCGCGCTGATTCTTAATGGGACTCATATCAATAAAGTCGATAACCACCAAGCCACCTATGTCACGTAAACGCAGTTGGCGAGCCACTTCGTCTGCCGCTTCTAAGTTGGTTTGCAGTGCCGTTTCTTCAATGTCGCCACCACGAGTCGCGCGAGCCGAGTTAATATCCACAGAAACCAAGGCTTCAGTGTGGTCAATAACAATGGAGCCACCGGAAGGAAGTTTTACTTCACGTTGAAACGCAGTTTCTATCTGGCTTTCAATTTGAAAGCGTGAAAATAGCGGCACATCATCTTGGTAAAATCTAATTTTACTTTGGTAAGAAGGCATAACCTGTTGAATGAAGGCCAAGGCTTGTTCATACACTTCTTCGTTATCAATTAAAACTTCACCAATGTCTTGGCGAAGGTAATCACGCATGGCGCGAATAATAACGTTAGATTCACGGTAAATAAGGAAGGGTGCAGGCTTTTCGATAGCAGCTTGGTTAACCGATTCCCAAATTTTAACTAGGTAATCTAAGTCCCACTGCAGTTCTTCACTGGTGCGGCCTATGCCCGCAGTGCGAACAATTACGCCCATCTGGTTAGGCACGGTTAGGTTGCCCATGGCCTCTTTTAGTGCGCTGCGTTCTTCACCTTCAATGCGGCGTGAAATGCCACCGGCGCGTGAATTGTTGGGCATTAACACTAGGTAGCGCCCTGCAAGGCTAACGTAGGTTGTTAAGGCCGCGCCCTTGTTGCCGCGCTCTTCTTTGTCGACCTGAACAATAACTTCCGTGCCTTCTTTAACTAGGTCACGAATATTGCCACGGCCTTCACTGGGGCTTTTAGCAAAATATTCACGGCCAATTTCTTTTAAAGGTAAGAAGCCGTGGCGTTCAGCACCATAGTCAACAAAGGCAGCTTCTAGGCTGGGTTCAACGCGGGTAATGCGGCCACGGTAGATATTGGCTTTTTTTGATTCTCTGGAACCCGATTCAATATCAAGGTCGTAAAGTCTTTGGCCATCAACAAGTGCTACCCGACGCTCTTCTGGCTGGGTAGCATTAATTAGCATGCGTTTCATGGTATTTCCATAGGTTCTGGCGGCCCAGATATGGCGTGTTGTTGGTCTTATATTTCTTTGTGCTTACACAACCAAAAGCAGGTTAAGCCAGTGGCTTTGCCTGCGATGGAAGTTGTTCGTTTCATTTAAAGTGCTCATGTTTGAATGAACTACAGATAAATAACTAGTTATAGGGTTGAAACGTGACAGCTTTTAGTTAGCACTAGGTAAAAATAAATTATTCACAACACGCAAATCTGCGCCGCGGTTTCTTCTAAAATTGTGTTTTGCACTGGCCTGCGTGTTACCCACCAAAACTTGCTATGGGTGCAGGCGCTACATGAGGGGTTTTTGCCCTTTTCCGCGCCACCGCATCATACCAGCAGTCCTAGGGCTGAGCAATCGGTCAGAAAAAGACACTTAAGCTTGTTATACTAATGCAATTTTTTATTAGCCAACCTTGGGTGATTTGATTTATGTCAAGCACAGCTGAAACACAAGCTGCAGTGAGTTATTTAGAAGTAACGGCCAATGCCGAGGGTCAGAGGCTAGACAATTATTTGCTTAATCATTTAAAAGGCGCACCTAAAACCTTGATTTATCGAATCATTCGTAAGGGTGAAGTGCGTATTAATAAAAAGCGTGCCAAGGCAGATACCCGTTTACAAACCGGCGATCAGGTAAGGATTCCACCCATTCGCCTTGCTGAAAAAGCATCACAAACACCCGTTGGAGCAGGTTTGCGTGAACTGTTAGAAGGTGAAGCCCTGCTGTTTGAAAATGAAGCGGTGCTGGTTTTTAATAAGCCAGCAGGTTTAGCCGTACACGGTGGCAGTGGCGTGAGAATAGGTTTAATTGAAGCCTTGCGCCAAGTGCGGCCTGAACTAACGGCGCTTGAATTGGTGCATCGGTTAGACAAGGACACATCAGGCTGTATTTTATTGGCTAAATCACGCCAAGCGTTAAATTTTTTGCAAGACCAGTTGCGCCAACAAAGCATGGGTAAATTTTATCAGGCTTGGGTGTTAGGCAATTGGCCTGCTAATTTGCAGGAAATTAATGCGCCGATTGACAGAGCCAGCTCACCCTCGGGTGAAAGGCGCATGAAGGTGGCTGAGTTTAAAGAAGGCAAAGCATCTTTAACCCGTTTTAAAATCATTAAAAAACACCAAGGTTTAACCTTAATTGAAGCCGAGCCTGTGACGGGTCGAACCCACCAAATTCGTGTACATGCCACGTCTGCTGGTTTTCCATTATTGGGTGACCCTAAGTATGGTAATGACACAATTAATGAACATTTTCGCCGCGCGGGTATCCCAAGGATGTTCTTACATGCAAGACGCTTAGAGTTTTTAGACCCACAAACGCAACAGCGTTTAAGTATAGAAGCACCTCTGGATGAAAGTTGGTTAAAAGTTGAGCAAGTTAAGGTGGGGAAAATATGAGTGAGCAACAAGATTCATGGACTAGCCAAGCTAGGCCTATTAGTGAGCAAAATGAACAAAAAAAAGTGGGTGAACCTGAAGAGTGGATGCAGGCTTGGGCTAAGGAAGTTTTACTAGAGCAAAAACGGGCCAGACGAGGCCGTTTAATTGGCGGTGTTTTTCGCGGTGTTTTAACCCTAGTGGTTTTGTTGGTTGTTTTTGGTTCAGGCAAGCAGTTTTTCTCATCATCTGAAGAAACTGCCAGTGGTAGCCCACACCTAGCCCTAGTGGATATTAAAGGCACCATTGAAGCCGATGGGCGAGCCAGTGCGGCTCAAGTGTTGCAGGGTGTGCAACGGGCTTTTAAAGCGCCCGGCGTTAAAGCTGTGGTGTTAAGAATTAACAGCCCTGGTGGTAGCCCTGTGCAAGCGGGGCAAATTTATGAAGGCATTGTTAAATTAAAATCAGCGAATCCAACCCTGCCTGTATATGCCGTTATCGAAGACCTAGGCGCTTCAGGTGGTTATTACATTGCGGTGGCTGCCGACATTATTTTGGCAGACCGTGCCAGTTTAGTGGGTTCAATAGGGGTGGTTTCAGGTGGCTTTGGTTTTAAAGAAGCAATGGAGCGCCTTGGTATTGAACGCCGTGTGTTCACTTCAGGCGATAACAAGGCTTTTTTAGACCCTTTTAGTGAGATGAATATTGAACAACAGGCTTTTTGGCAAACTATTCTTGATTCAACCCACCAGCAGTTTATTGCGCGTGTGAAAGAGGGTCGTGGTGAGCGCCTTGCGAATAACCCAGAAATTTTTTCAGGGCTGGTTTGGAATGGTGAACTGGCTTTAGGCTTGGGGTTGATTGATGAGCTAGGTTCTGTATTTACCTTGCAAAGTGATTTGGGTGTGCAACAAAGTGTGAATTACACACCTGAACCTAACCCTTGGCAGCTATTGGAAAAACGCTTAGGTACTGCTTTTAAATCGGCTTTAATTGAGTTATCGGCACCTAGTTATTAGTGTGCAAATCAGCTAAAACGAAGTGATTAGTGTTACTTTAATTTAAATTTATGTAGAATAGAACGCTCAGTCTAATTTGCCATGCGTTGCTGTGGTTTCTGGCATCATCATTTAAACGAGGTTGTTATGCACCTGCCTTTTCGTCCTACTTTTCTTGTTACCCTGCTAGCCAGTGCCTTGCTGATTGGTTGTGATCAGCAAGGTTCGCCTACGGCACCTTCAGCTGCGGCTCCAATACAAGAGGTTTCTATTGTAACTTTGGTGAGTAAGCCGGTTGCTTTGCATCGTGAGTTATCAGGCCGCACCCACCCTTTTTTAATTGCTGAAGTGCGCCCCCAAGTTAGTGGCATTGTAGAGCAGCGCCTGTTTACTGAGGGTGCTTTGGTTGAAGAAGGCCAGCCACTTTACCAGCTAGACAATGCACTTTACTTAGCTGAATTAAACAGTGCTAAAGCTTCTTTGCAGCGTGCAGAAGCGTCTTTAAGTGCCGCACAACGCGTGGCTAAACGGGCTGAAAGCTTGCGTGCGACGGGTGCAATTAGTCAGCAGGGTTACGATGATGCCGTAACCGGTTTAGAAGAAGCTAGGGCAAGCTTAGCCGTGGCTAAGGCAACAGTGCAAAGCCGCCAAGTAACCTTAAATAATGCCCGTGTAACAGCGCCCATTAGTGGCAAAATCAGTATTTCTGAAGTAACGCGGGGTGCTTTAGTTACCGCCAACCAGCCACAAGCATTAACCACCATTCAACAATTAGACCCTCTTTATATTGATGTTACCCAATCTTCTGCTGAATGGCTGAAATTACAGCGCCAATTTGAATCGGGTGCTTTATCGCTTTCAGAAGACGTTGCGGTGCGGATAACCCTTGAAGATGGCAGCCGTTACCCACACGCTGGCCGAATGACGCTTGCCGATGTCACCGTAAACCCCAGCACAGGTAGTTTTGCTTTGCGTGCCGAAGTGCCTAATCCTGATCATTTATTATTGCCCGGCATGTATGTTCGTGCGCGCATTAATATGGGAACACGTGAAGCAGGTTTGCTAGTGCCTCAGCGCAGTGTGGCGCGTGATGCGCGTGGTGATACCTTCGTTATGCTGGTTGATGCAGATAATAAAATTGAGCGACGCACCATTGTTGTTAACCAAGCCCTTGGTGACCAGTGGTTAGTTGATTCGGGTGTGGAGGCAGGTGATCGTATTGTTGTGGCTGGTCTACAAAAAATTCGTCCCGGTGCTACGGTTAAAACCGTTAAGGCCGAATAAGGAGTAACGCATGGCTCGTTTTTTTATTGATCGCCCAGTTTTTGCATGGGTTATCGCAATCATTATTATGTTGGCTGGTGGCTTGGCTGTATTTAAGCTGCCGGTTTCAATGTATCCGCCCATCGCACCGCCCACCATTGATATTCGTGCCTCTTATCCGGGTGCTTCAGCGCAGGTGGTAGAAAACTCGGTTACGCAGATAATCGAGCAAAACTTAACGGGTTTAGATGGCTTGCTGTACTTTTCATCGAACAGTTCATCGAACGGTGCTGCAGCCATTAGCTTAACCTTTGCTACAGGAACAAACCCAGACACAGCACAGGTGCAGGTGCAGAATCAGGTGCAAGCAGCTATGCCGCAACTGCCCCAAACGGTTCAGCAGCAGGGTGTGCGGGTGAATAAATCGAGTACTGGTTTTTTACAGGTTTTAGCCTTTGTTTCCAGTGACGGCAAAATGAACCGTGCCGATATTTCTGATTACGTGAGTACTAACCTTTCTGAGCCATTAAGCCGTGTGCCGGGTGTGGGGCGTGTGCAGGTGTTTGGTGCTAAATATGCCATGCGAATTTGGTTAAACCCTGAAAAGCTTGATACCTATAAGCTAACCACCAATGAAGTGATTGCTGCTATTAAAGGGCAGAATGCTCAAGTGGCTGTAGGTCAGCTAGGTGGTGCGCCCTCTATCGAAGGTCAGCAGCTTAATGCCACCATTAACGCACAAGACCGCCTGCAAACAGCAGAAGAATTTCGTGACATCGTTATTCGTGCTAATACCGATGGCTCAACCTTGCATTTAGGTGACATTGCTCGGGTAGAGCTGGGTGCTGAAAGCTATGATTACCTAACACGTTATAATGGCAAGGCGGCTAGTGGTGTAGGTATTTCACTTGCCTCAGGTGGTAACGCGCTTTCAACGGTTGAAGGCGTTGCTAAGTTAATGGAAGAGTTAAAGCCTTTTTTCCCTGAAGGGTTAGAAATAGCCATTCCTTTTGATAGCACACCTTTTGTAAGGGTTTCTATTAAAGGTGTTTTCACCACGCTAGTGGAAGCCATAGTGTTGGTGTTTTTGGTTATGTACCTTTTCTTACAAAATATACGCGCCACCATTATTCCTACCATTGCAGTACCGGTGGTCTTGTTAGGAACCTTTGGTATTCTGGCAGCCTTAGGTTTTTCGATTAACATGCTAACCATGTTTGCTATGGTCTTGGCGATAGGTTTGTTAGTTGACGATGCCATAGTGGTGGTGGAAAACGTTGAGCGAATTATGTCTGAAGAAGGTTTATCGCCTTTGGAAGCAACCCGTAAGTCGATGGATCAAATCACCGGCGCTTTGGTGGGCATAGGCTTAGTGCTTTCTGCTGTGTTTGTGCCTATGGCGTTTATGTCGGGTTCAACGGGGGTTATTTACCGCCAGTTCTCGGCCACCATTGTTTCGGCAATGGGCTTGTCGGTGTTAGTAGCCATTGTTTTAACGCCTGCCCTTTGTGCCACCATGCTAAAGCCTATGGTTAAAGGGCAAACGCATGAAACTAAAGGTTTCTTTGGTTGGTTTAACCGTAATTTTGAACGCTCCAGTACTGGCTACCGCCGTGGCGTAAAAGGCATGTTACAGCGCCCAGTGCGCTCTATGCTGGTGTTTGCTTTGTTAACACTGGTAATGGCTTGGATGTTTGTTCGCTTGCCTAGTTCTTTTTTACCGCCGGAAGACCAAGGTGTGCTTATTTCTCAGGTAACTGCCCCCGTGGGTGCAACCCAAGAACGTACTATGGAAAGCATTTATAAGCTAGAAGATCACTTTATGAAAAATGAAGAAGGTGTGGCTGAATCCGTCTTCACTATTCAAGGCTTTAGTTTTAGTGGTGCAGGCCAAAATGCCGGTATTGCTTTTGTTAAGCTTAAAGATTGGTCTGAACGTACTACACCAGAAACCAGTGCAGGCGCTGTTGCTGGGCGTGCTATGGGTGCTTGGCAGGGCTTAAAAGATGCTGTGGCGTTTACCTTCCCACCCCCTGCTATGCCTGAACTGGGTGTTGCAGCTGGTTTTAGTTTTTTTCTTAAAGATAATGCTGGGCAGGGTCATGAAGGCTTGTTAAATGCACGAAATCAGCTATTAGGAATGGCTAATCAAAGTGCGTTATTAACCCGCGTAAGGCCCAATGGCCGTGAAGATACGCCGCAATTCCGTATTGATATTGATACTGCGCGAGCTTCTTCCTTGGGCTTATCAATGGCAGAAGTTAATGCCATGTTATCGACTGCTTGGGGCGGCCAATACATTGATGACTTTGTTGATCGTGGCCGTGTTAAGCGAGTTTATATGCAGGCTGATGCTAAATACCGCATGTTACCTGAAGACATGCTGCTTTGGTCAGTTAAAAATAACCAAGGTGAAATGGTGCCTTTTGCTGCCTTTGCTTCAACGCGCTGGGATTATGGTTCGCCGCGCTTAGAACGCTTTAATGGCGTAGCTGCTATGGAAGTTCAGGGCGAGGCTGCAGCAGGCGTTAGTTCAGGCGAAGCGATGGATGAAATTGAACGCCTAGTACAGCAGCTGCCACCGGGCTTTAGTGTTGATTGGAGCGGCCTGTCTTACCAAGAGCGCCAAGCAGGTTCACAAGCGCCGCTGCTTTATGCCTTGTCTTTGCTGGTGGTGTTTTTGTGCCTAGCCGCACTCTATGAAAGCTGGATAGTGCCTACCTCGGTTATGCTAGTTGCCCCCTTAGGTATTTTGGGTACAGTTTTAGCCAACACGGTTCGTGGCATGGAACAAGACATCTACTTTCAAGTGGCTATGTTGGCAACGGTGGGCTTAACCAGTAAAAACGCCATTCTTATTGTTGAGTTTGCTAAGGCTAACCTAGATAGCGGCATGGAACTGATTGATGCCACACTAAGTGCCGTAAAAGACCGCCTGCGCCCCATCATTATGACTTCACTAGCCTTTGGTTTGGGTGTGTTGCCGCTAGCCATAGCCACAGGTGCAGGTTCTGGCGCACAACGTGCTATAGGCACAGGCGTGCTAGGGGGAATGCTAGTGGGTACTTTCTTAGGTATCTTCTTTATTCCAGTCTTCTTTGTTGTTGTACAAAAGTTATTTGGTAAGAAAAGTTCAGTTAAAGTAAAAGAAGTTTAAACAATTAACCCCTGTTGATTAGCAAGAATTGCTTAGTTCTAATCAATGGGGGTGACTTGTGGTGTTTGAAGGCATAGAATGGCTGCCTTTACAGGCTTGTCCTGTTACATTTTGCGCTGAAGTGTGTTTGTGCTTTGACACTTAGCTTAAGTCACTCTATTATTACGCGCTTGAATTTTATGCAAAACGAATACTTGCATCACCCGCTAGATCCTTGGAAGTTATGCATTGCAGAACGTGCAATCAGTATTGATTTGCCTATGCAAGGCATGCAAAGACTACAGGAAATGTTAGTTAGTGCTGAAGGAACGGCTCATTATGAGTTGCAATTCAGTATAGACCCACAGCGCCTATTGCAGGTTCAAGGACGCGTTAAGGGTGAAGTGACTCTGGAATGCCAGCGTTGTCTGGAAGCAGTGAGTCAGACACTTGAGAGCGAATTCTTGTGGGGATTGGTGACTGGCGAAGAAGCGGCAATTAATTTGCCACGAACGCATGAACCAGTATTCATAGAAAATGAGAAACTTGATCTTCTGCCCGCTTTGGAAGACGAATTGATTTTAGCCTTGCCTTTGGTTGCTTATCATCCAGAAGGCAGTTGTCAGGCACCAAGCCAGTTCACTGAAGAAGAGCAGCAGTTTGAAGTTGAAGTTTCTGCAAAGAAAAAAAACCCTTTTAGTGCTCTGGCTGATTTGAAAAAATCACTAAAATCCGGGCAATGAATGTTTAAGTTTGGCTTAGTAAACCTGGGAGTAAATAATCATGGCTGTTCAAAAATCTCGTAAAACCCGTTCTGCACGTGGTATGCGTCGTGCGCACGATTCACTAACTGCACCTGCTTTATCGGTTGATGCTACCACTGGTGAAGTTCACCGCCGCCACCACGTAACGGCTGAAGGCTTTTACCGTGGCAAGCAAGTTATCAATAAAGACGCAGAATAAGTACTGATCTGCACGGCTTTTAATTGTGCAGGTTAACCTAGCGATTGATGCTATGGGCGGGGACTTAGGTCCCCGTACTAATATTGCAGGTGTATTATTAGCACTGCTTCAAGACCCTCTTTTAAGCGTTACCCTAGTTGGTAAACAACAACTTGTAAAAACCCTTCTTTTACAGCATCATCTTAGCCGTAAACTTGCTGACCGTATTCACCTTTTAGCTTGTAATGACCAGATAGGTATGCACGAAGCACCCGCTTCAGTGTTACGCCACCGTCAAGATTCCTCTATGCACCTAGCCATAAAACTGGTTGCCCAAGGCCAATGCCAAGGGGTTGTTAGTGGTGGTAATACGGGCGCTTTAATGCTTATTAGCCGCCATTACTTAGGTATGTTGCCGGGCATTAAAAGGCCAGCCATTAGTACAGCAATACCTACTTATAAGGGCCAGAGCTATTTATTAGACTTAGGCGCTAATATTGATTGCCAACCTGAAAACTTGTTACAGTTTGCACTTATGGGTTCTGTGATGGTGAGTCGTGTTGAAGGCAAAGCTAGGCCGCGCGTGGCTTTACTAAATATTGGCCAAGAAGCCATTAAGGGCAATAGTTTAGTAAAAGCTGCTGCTAATCTTATTAGCCAACACCCTTGCCTTAATTATGTAGGCTACATAGAAGGCAATAAAATTTTCAGTGGTGATGTTGATCTTGTGGTCTGTGATGGCTTTACTGGTAATGTTGCTTTAAAAACCAGTGAAGGTTTAGCCGGTTATTTATCTGGGCAAATTCAAACGCTTTTCCATAAGAATTGGTATAGTCGGCTAGTTGGCCTAATGGCACAGCCTTTATTGCACCAACTTAAACAGCAAATGGACCCTGTGCGTTATAACGGTGGTAGCTTCCTAGGTTTGCAGGGTTGCGTCGTTAAAAGTCATGGCAATGCCGATGCCCAAGGCTTTTCTTTTGCCATTGCACGTGCGGCCACCGAAGCTCGCCAAGGGCTTGCTGAATGTTTACAAACGGCCATGCAGAAGTTGTATTTACCTTATGAAACAAACTGATCCACTAACCGGTTACAGCCTATTCATTATGTTATTACTGGCTTTGCTAGCTAGCTTTGGCTGGCCTTTATTAGCCAGTTTAGCCGGTTGTTTTGCTTGGTTCGCTGCTAGCCGTTTGTTTGTTCGCTTGTTGCCTATGCAAAGAATTCAGGTGCTGGTTATGTTGGCTTTAGGTGCAGCAGGCTTGGTGTTTGGGCAGCTGCAAACTGGCGGCGGTACGCGTTGGTGGTTAAAAGCCTTAGAAGGTAATCAAGCCCTGCTTAGCATGTTATTGTCAGTCAGTTTTTTAAGGCTGGTTGCAGTGAGCGGCCAAGCGTCTGATGAAAAGCTGCCTGTTGGCCGCCAAGCTTTATGGAAAACACTCCTTGGAGTGCATATTTTTGGTGCTGTTATTAATTTTTCAGCAATGATAATTATGGCTGACAGATTAGCAGCCAAGAAAGATTTAACCCCCTTGCAAGCCTTAATTATTAGCCGTGGTTTTACCCTTGCTGCCCACTGGTCGCCTTTTTTTGCTTCTATGGGTGTGGTGTTAATTAGTGCGCCAGGGGCTAGTTTATGGAAGTTAATGCCTGTGGGTTTACTGTTAGCTGCCTTAGGTTTGTTAATTGCAGGCAGGCTATTAATAACTAAGCCAGAAGCTGAAATAACTAATGGTTACCCTATGCACTGGCAAGCCCTAACCCTGCCTTTAGTGCTGGCCTTAAGTGTTTTGGGTATACACCTATTACAAGAAAACATTCCAGTTCTAACATTGGTTTCTGCCTTGTCTTTGTTCTTTACGCTAGTCTTGCTAGTTTGGCGTTACCGTTACAAAGCAAGCGGTTATTTACGTCAACACATAGAACAAACCCTTCCTAGCATGTCGGGTGAAACCCTGTTGTTTTTGGCCGCAGGTGTTTTAGCGGCAGGCTTGGGTTCTGCTTTACAAGCGGCTGATTTTTCACTGCAATTAGAGCAGTTTGGCCCGTGGCAGGCTTGGTTACTCTTGTTGGTTTTGGTGGGTATTTCAGGCTTAGGTGTGCATCCGGTTATTAGCATTGCCACAGCAGGCGGTTTGTTTTCGCCTTGGGTTAGTGACCCAAACCTTCTAGGGTTAGTTTTTTTAATGACTTGGGCCTTGGGTGTTAGCCTTTCACCCTTGTCAGGTACACATTTAGCCATGCAGGGGCGTTACGGCATATCTTCCTATGCCTTTACTCGTTGGAACTTAGGTTATGTGGCTTTATTATTGTTAGTGCAATTGGTTGCTTTGCACCTTTATGCTTTGTTTATTGCTTAGCAAAGGTAAGTGAGCGTTACATTCAGCTAATATTTTTTACACTCGTTATAGCTCCCATCCAGTAAAGTGCATTTGAAAATAAAACATGGAGAAGTTGCATTGAAAAATAACTTTACGCGTATGTTGCAGCTACTAGAAGGCGTTAAACAACCTGTAGCTATACCTAACGGCAGTGCTGGGCTTTATACCGATGTTAAGAGGTCGGAATTAGGTTTTAATTTTGCCGCCAAGCTTAATGGGCAGGTACACAGAGCAAGAATAAGCCTAACTTTAGCAACAGATAATAAAGTTAAGGTGTTAGATTTAACAGGTACTCGGCCTTTAATTGATTTAGAAAATGCTAACCCCTTATCAGGTCAGGGTGTTTCTAGCTTTTTAGTGAATACCCTAATTAATACCCTTAGCAATGTTTTACCAGAAACCGCCATTATTACAGGCCGTTTAAAAGCACCCATGTCTTTAACGCTTGAACCCTTAGCGGCTAGGCGTAATTTTTGGCGGCGCTTTGGTTTTAATATTGAAAGCTGGGGAGAAGGGCGCGAACTGGTTGTTTGTGAACTAGGTAATTTATCTACCTATTCTGAACGCCTGCTAGGTTCTGAACCAACAGAAGGGTTAGACTTGTTGCATCAGCATTTAATTAGCTAATTACTAACAATAAACTGCTAATAAAAAAACCCCAACCTAAGGCTGGGGTTTTGAATTACTGAACTAAAAATTAACCAGCGAAGTTCTGGTTAACAAAGTCCCAGTTAGCCAATGCCCAGAAAGCTTCTAGGTATTTAGGACGCGCATTACGGTAGTCGATGTAATAAGCGTGTTCCCATAGGTCAACGGTAAGTAGTGCTGTGTGGCCATCAGTCATAGGCGTGCCAGCGTTAGAAGTATTAACAATTTCTAATTCGCCCGCTGCATTTTTAACTAGCCACGTCCAAGATGCGCCAAAGTTACCAACTGCTTTTGCATCAAATTCTTTTTGGAATTCAGCAAAAGAACCCCATTTAGCGTTAATTGCATCAGCAATAGCGCCAGTTGCTGCACCGCCACCCTTAGGGCTTAGGCTGTTCCAGTAAAAAGTGTGGTTCCAAACTTGGGCAGCATTGTTAAATACTGGGCCAGACTTAGATGCCTTAATAATGTCTTCTAGGCTTTTACCTTCAAACTCTGTACCAGCTACTAGGTTGTTTAGGTTAGTAACGTAGGTTTGGTGGTGTTTGCCGTGGTGAAACTCGAGTGTTTCAGCAGAAATGTGTGGCTGTAGCGCATCTTTTGCAAAAGGTAGTGCTGGTAATTCAAAAGCCATGGTGAATCTCCTTTTTTTATTACTCATCAAGTGAAGCGTTGTTAAGTAGATGGTGCCTTAGGTAAGCTATTTCAAGGCCAACTTGCTAAAAAACTAACCCACTTATAATAACATTCACTGGCAAGGCTTACAAACCCGACTCTTTTACTTGGTTATACTAAGTCAAGGTTTGATGAGTAAAATAAGTAGCTTAAAAAGGGTTAAACAAAGTGTTGCTGTAGCTACTCAGAGTAAGTCTTGGCAAAATAGCACTAACTTTATATGACAGTAACAATCACTGGTAAATTTATTTATGCCGAACCGCAAAGAACCGCGTTTAGAAATGGAAATGCCGCCTAAAGCTAAGTTGGCAAGCCAAACTTAAGCATTAGAAGGAGTGTTAGAAGAAGAGGCATTAGAAAATGTTGAATTTAATGGCCAAGGCAATGAAAACAATCAACCTAAGTCTGTAAAACCTAGTGAAAAACCCACCAAAGCTAGGCCGCAAGAAGAAGAGGCAAAGCAAGTAGCTAAAAATTTAACCGGAAAAAGCTCTACAGGAAAAGCTTGGCTAGGTATTTTATTGGCTTTGTTAGCCTTAGGTTTATTGGCATGGCAGTTTATGCAATTTCAACAAGCCAGTTTAATAATAAGCCAGCAACAGCAGTCGATGCAGCTGCTAGGCAACCGCATTCAAGAGCTAGAAATGCGCCTGTTAGAAACAGGTGATGATTTATCTGCAGCAGGCAGTAGTTTTAATGAAAAGCTAACTTGGGCTGATTCTGAAATACGCAAGCTTTGGGTAGTCGCACACCAACGTAACCGCCCTGCAATAGAAGCTTTGGAAAGTAAAAACAAGCAATTAGAAGAAGGCATTAGTCAGCTAGAAAAACTGCAAGTGGCAACATTAGAGGCAAATAAACTAGCCATAACAGCCAGTAAAACAGCAACAGAGCAGAGCGTTAGTTTGGCTAAAGATTTAAAAGCAAATAATGAAACACTAAAAACTAACGTTGAAAAGTTAAACTTACAGACAAAAGAACTGGCACAGCGCCTAACAGAAGTAAGTTTAACTGCCAGTACCCTTGATGAACGTTTACGCAACCAAGACTTGCGTAATGAATTGGCTGTTTTAGATAAACGCCTTACCGAGCTAAACACTAAAACCAGTAAATTACAGCCTCAGCCAGAAGGGTTACAAGCAACCTTAGCAGAACAGCAAGAAGTGCTTGCTTCACTTGAAGCCAGCCGTGGCCAGTTAGTTGGCCGTGTTACACGTTTAATGGAAGAAGTGAGGGAATTACAACAAAGGCATTAAAGCCCTGTTAGGTTGCTGAGTAAAAAGTTGTTATGATGGTTTACCATTAAATGGTTGTTAGTTAATTTGTTTATTTAGTTGAGGTTGTG
>JAAYGA010000197.1 GCA_012727935.1 Pseudomonadaceae bacterium
ACCTAAGTACAGAATATAGCACCTTATACAGACCGTCAAAGAGCATATGTGAACTAGGTGTAAAATTGATGTGAAACGAAACTTTCAGATTTTTGCGCTAAGCTTAGATTAACTCACTTCCTTTCCAGCAGCATTAAACCTATAAAAGCCAATCCTAATAACCATAAAGAAGCCAAAGCCGCTGCAGCTAATTGATAACTACCCGCTAGCTCGTAAATTAACCAAGGCAGGGTGGTGTAGTCTGGCTGTCCAAAAATTCCAAAAATAGCAAAGTCGCCTAGGGTTAATACCAAAGCAATGGCTGCGACTCTTTGCAAGGCGGGTTTTAAGTAAGGCAAGACAACGTGCCACCAATAAACACCTAAGGGCAAGGCAAGGCTCGCGGCTAAACGCTGGTAACTGGCTTGGTAGGTAAACACTGCAGGTTTAAGTTGTGAAAAAGCAAAGGGCAAAGCTATTAAAGCATTCAGCCAAATAATCGCTAGCCAACCCCAGTCCATCAAGTTAATTAGCGGCATAAAGAAAATATACAAACCCACACTTAATACCATGCCGGGGATAATTAAATGGTGCAGTGCTGCCACAGGCACTAGGCGAGTTAACCCGCTTATTTTTTGTGGTGTTCCTACTTGCTGCTGATTGCTAGCCACCCAAGTTAACTGCAAAGCCATAAGCACAGCTAATAGGCTGGCAGTTAAAGCAAAAACCAACGACCAACCACTGGCTTTAAATAGTTTTAACCAAGGCAAACCAGCTAAGCCCTGACTCATTGCCGTCGGTAATAAACCTAATACTGGCAGAGTTAAATAAAGCGCTATCAATAAATAACTGACTCGACCCAACCAGCGGCTTGTTGTGCTTAACTCAGGTCGCCAAGTTTGCCCAGCTGTGGCCGGTGCTAACCATTCTAACTTGCCCCAACGGCTAAACAGCCAAAAACAACTGCCCGCCACTAACAGCTGAGTGACGGCTAAAAAAAGTGCTTCGGAGGGGTTAAAGTTATATTTTAAGGCCTGAAAAATAGCCACTTCCAAAGTGGTTGCTGCAGGGCCACCACCTAAAGCTAAAACTACCGCAAAGCTGTTAAAGCATAATAAAAAGATAAAACCTAATAAGGCAGGTAACACACTGCGCAGGGCGGGCCATTCCACTAATAAAAATCGCTGCCAGCCTGTTAGATGTAACTGGGCGGCCATTTTCCAAACACTAGAAGGAATGCTGCCCCACTGAGACGTTAACACGCGAATCGCCAAGGGTAGGTTTAAAAATACGTGCGCCAGCAAAATACCGGTTAAACCATACAGCGACCAGCCATCACCAAACACCCGATTCAACAAAGGGGTTAGCCAGCCAGTAAAACCAAACATGACTACCAAGCCAGTAATTAAAATGAGGCTAGGCATCACAAAGCACAACAAACACCAGCGTAAAAAAGCGGCTTTGGCTGGTAGCTGTGCATCCATCACCAAAGCCCTAGCTAAAGGCAAAGCTAAGACCACCGAAAGCAAGCTGCTTAATACGGCTTGCCAAAGGGTGAATTTTAAAACCTGCCAAAACCAAGGGTCTTGCCATAGCTGAACTTCAGGCGCAGTTTGCCAGCCCGTTAGCGCCAGCAAAGCCAAACCACTACTGCCTAATAAAAGTGCCAGCAGCAGCCCTAAAGCTAAATAGCTTAAACTTTGACGACTTAAAGCCGCAGGTTTTAAAAATACAGTTTTCAAAGAAACTCTAGTAGGCATTAACGACTAACAGCAGTGCGCCAAGCTCTAATCCAAGCCTGTCTTTGCTGGTGGATTGCTTCGGGAGTAAAACCTATGGCTTCAGGTTGAATGAGCTGTGAAAAGGCTTCGGGTAATTCCACGCCTTCACGAGCGGGCAGCATCCAATTATTCACCGCAATAATTTGCTGTGCTTTTTCGCTTAGTAAAAAAGTTAAAAACTTTTGGCCCAGTTCAAGCTGTTTAGAAGACTGTACCAAAGCCGCCACTTCAACTTGTCTGGCATGGCCTTCACTAAATAAAGCCGCAGTATAACGGTCCGATTGCTCTGCAATTAAATGGTAAGCCGGTGAGCTGGAATAGCTAAGCACGTAGTCGGCTTCACCCTGCAAAAAAAGGTTATAGGCTTCTGACCAACCCTTGGTAACAGTAACGGTACGTTGGCGCATTTTTTGCCAAGCTTGGTCGGCTTGTTCGCCATAAATCGCCTGCATCCAAATTAATAAACCCTGCCCTGGTGTGCTGGTGCGTGGGTCTTGGTAAATAATTCGTGCATCACTCGTTAACAGTTCTGCCATAGAGCTAACTGGCTGCGTTTTTTGAGCATCATAAACAAAGGCAAAATAGCCTAAATCGAAGGGTACAAAATCTGCGGCTTGCCAGTTGAGTTCTGGTTTTAGTTTTAAATCGGCTAAAGCCAAACCATGCGGTTGCACTAAACCTAGGCTGCGTGTTTCGGTCATCAGTGCATCGTCTAGGCCAACCACCACATCTGCTTGGGTATTTTTGCCTTCCAAACGTAAACGATTAAGCAGGCTAACCCCATCATCGCTGCTGATATACTTGAGTTCACAAGCACATTCTTCTTCAAAGGCCTTTTTTAACTTAGGTCCTGGCCCCCAATCGCTGGTAAAAGAAGAATAGGTATAAACATTTAAGGTGGCAGCCGATAAACTACCCACGAAGAAGAAGGGCAATAGCAAAAAGCTACGCCATAAAAAATAAGAGAAGTGTTGCTTCATGATTAGAATTACCTTGTCCATCCCACTCCCTACGCCGGTATTAGCCGGATCAGGTTCAGCGGGTAGATTTTCTCAGCCACACAAGTACAAACCGTGGGCACCCCGATGAGACAGACCCATTCTAACTCAAAAAGAGTATTACAGCTGCCCGACTTGCCCGCTGATTATCGCCCTTTAAAAGAACCTAAGTTTTTTGCTGAAGGGACAGGCAATAGCCATTGGCTGATTACTAGCCCTGTGGGTAAGTTGGTGTGGCGGCAATTTGGGCAAGCACCCGGGGTAGACCATCAGCGAGAAACAAAACTATTAACCTGTTTGCAAAACAAAGCTTGGGTGCCACGTTTATTACTGGTTGCGGGTGATCTAGGTGTGTTAATGCGTTTAGCTGAAGGTGAGCA
>JAAYGA010000021.1 GCA_012727935.1 Pseudomonadaceae bacterium
ACATTTACACGCTCACTAATTCTAATAAATACTGCCCATAACTATTTTTACTCAACTGCTGACCTATACGCTGTAGGTCTTCTTGGCTGAGCCAGCCGTTGTTAAAGGCTATCTCTTCTAAGCAAGCAATTTTATAGCCTTGGCGTTTCTCAATGGTTTCGACAAACATACCGGCTTCAAGCAAACTTTCATGTGTGCCGGTATCCAGCCAAGCGAAGCCACGGCCAAGCAACTCAACGTCTAAGTCGCCGCGCTCTAGATAGGCTTGGTTGACACTGGTGATTTCTAACTCGCCACGCTCGGAGGGCTGGACTTGTTTGGCGATTTTCACCACATCGTTATCGTAAAAATACAGGCCGGTTACAGCATAGTGTGATTTTGGTTTCAGTGGCTTTTCTTCAAGGGAAATAGCGCGCTGGTTTTCATCAAACTCAACCACACCAAACCGCTCTGGGTCTTTCACTTGATAACCAAACACCGTCGCGCCACTGGGCTTGGCCGCCGCTTTACGCAGCATGGGGCCAAAGCCTTGGCCATAGAAAATATTATCACCCAACACCAAGCACACGTTGCTGTCGCCAATAAAGTCTTCACCAATAATAAAAGCTTGGGCTAAACCATCGGGGCTGGGCTGTTCGGCGTAGGTCAGGTTAATCCCAAACTCACTGCCATCACCCAGCAGGCGTTGATAACCGCTGATATCTTCTGGTGTGCTGATCAGTAAAATATCGCGAATACCCGCCAGCATCAGTACCGATAATGGATAGTAAATCATCGGTTTGTCGTAGATGGGCAACAGTTGTTTGCTTACGCCTTTGGTGATGGGGTAAAGGCGGGTGCCTGAGCCGCCAGCGAGGATTATGCCTTTCATGCCTGCCCTCCGATACGTTCCAGTTGATAGTTGCCGCTGAGGACGTTTTGCCACCAGCGTTCGTTGTCCAGGTACCACTGCACGGTTTTGCGCAGTCCGGTTTCAAAGGTTTCTTCCGGCACCCATTCCAGCTCTTGTTGCATTTTGCTGGAGTCGATGGCATAGCGGCGGTCGTGACCGGGGCGGTCGGTTACGTGGGTGATTAGGTCGGCGTAAGACTGTAGGGGCAATTTGACGCCTGCGGGCGCATGCAATGCGCCCCTACCAATGGGTTTTAACTCGTCCAAAATCTTGCAAATTTCTTGCACTACTTCGATGTTGCGTTTTTCGTTGTGGCCGCCGATGTTGTAGGTTTCGCCTACTTTGGCTACGGTGATTACTTTGTATAGCGCACGGGCATGGTCTTCCACATAGAGCCAGTCACGAATTTGGTCGCCTGTGCCGTAGATGGGCAGAGGCTTGCCAGCCAAAGCGTTAAGGATTACGTGCGGAATCAGCTTTTCTGGGAAGTGGTAAGGCCCGTAGTTGTTGGAGCAGTTGGTAACCAAAATCGGCAAACCGTAGGTACGGTGCCAAGCACGGACGAGGTGGTCGGAGCTGGCTTTGCTGGCGGAATATGGGCTGCTGGGTGCATAGGCCGTGGTTTCGGTGAAAAGATGGTTAGCAGCCTGAGAGTTTTCATCAGGATGCGGTAAATCGCCATAAACTTCATCCGTAGACACATGGTGAAAGCGGAAGCTTTGTTTTGCGCTAGCTGGCAGTTGATTCCAATAAGCGCGTGCTGCTTCCAGCAAGGTGTAAGTGCCAATAATATTGGTATGCATAAACTCGGCGGGGCCGTCGATGCTGCGGTCTACGTGGCTTTCAGCGGCCAGGTGCATCACGGCATCAGGCTTATACTGTTGAAATACGCGTTCTAACCCTTCTCTATCACAAATATCGACTTGCTCAAAAATGTAACGCTCGCTTTGGCTTACCTCGCTAGGAATCGAGTTTAGGTTGCCAGCATAGGTGAGCTTATCAAGATTGATAACGCTTGCTTGTGTTTGATTAATAATGTGGCGAACGACGGCAGAGCCGATAAAACCAGCTCCGCCGGTAACTAAAATTGTTGAATCTGGATTAAGCATGCCTTGCCATTTCTTTAAATAATTGGTTGTTTTCTACTAATTCTTGGCAGTTGCCCTGGGCGATTAATTTGCCCTGTTCCAGCATAAATATCTGGTCGCATTTTTGAACGGTTTTCAGGCGGTGGGCGATCATGATGATGGTGCGCTGGCCGCTGAGGTCGTGGATTGCGTCCATAATGTATTCTTCGGTGATGCCGTCTAGTGCGCTGGTGGCTTCGTCAAATACTAAAATGCTGGCTTGATTATAAAGTGCTCTTGCTATGCCGATACGCTGGCGTTGACCACCAGACAGCTGCACGCCTCTTTCACCTACTTTGATGTCTAGGCCTTTATCTAGGCGGGCGATGAGTTCATCTAGGTGGGCTAGCTTTGCGGCTGTTTTTACTTGTTCGAGGTTAATTTCTTGTTGGCTTAGACCAAAGAGCAAAGGCGTTAGGTTCAATGTCAATAAATACCGGCTGAGCACCCATATGATGCAGGGCGTTGCAGGTGGCTACAAAAGTTAGCGCTTGGGTGAGCACTAAATCGCCTGCTTTAATATCAGCTAGGTGTAAGGCAGCATGAAGCGCAGCGGTACCATTAACGGTTGTTAGCAAAAGTTTCAATTTTTTGCTCGAACGCATCAACAAATTTACCCACGCTGGAAACAAAAGTGCTGGTGATGGTTTCGGCTAAATAAACCTGTTCGTTACCGGCAAAGGCTGGGGCGCGCAGTGGAATAAACTCATGGGTTGAGTAGATGTCACGAACTAGCTTAATTAATTGAGTTTGCATTTAATAAATTTGCCCTTGGCATTAACTTTCTATGAGTATTTCTGCTGTTTGGTATAGCATGCAGCCCGTTTCTTTCTTGAAGGCTATTATAGGCCCAAAATTTGAATTGGGTGCTGCTGGTTTTTGCTTGTTACTGGCATAGCATTTAATATTTTTCTTATCTAATTGACTATTTTTCGTTATAAAATATATTTTGAGCGTACTTTTTAATTGCTGAATGGCATTACCTCTCCATCCCTTGCTTTTTCTATCCTTAAGCTCCACAAAATAGAGCGCTCGTCTTGTATGCAAAACAGCATCACAAACAGAAACCAAATTATTATTAGCATCGCGAATATCTGCACACTGGTCTAGCGCATAGAACTCTATTTCATGTTCGCTAGGGTTTATTACGCGGGCTATCCAAGCATCTTTGTTATCTAAATCAACGTAAGCAGGTGGGTGTTTTTCATCATCACAAAGCCCGAATTCTTTACTAGACACCAATGTCATGCATTCTTCCTTAAACATCATGGCACTACTCCATATCAAGTATGGCGCATAGATCTGCATTAATCTCATCAAAGGCGGAATTAAGCTTGTGCGAGTCCTGAATATATCCATCTTGCTTATCCAGCATTTTAAAACCACCCAACTGGTCTAGCTCATACACATTTACGCTCTCAATATCAATGGCAGAATCTTGGGGTATAATACTCTTAAGCTTTTTCTGATCTTTTGTATTTAATATTGAATTTTTATAAAGGCCAGCAGCTTGAGTTGCTAGGGTTATAAAATTAAGAATATAAGGGCTGTGTGAGGTAATAATTAACTGGTTTGTAAGCTGCTTGTTCAAGTTTTTAAGTAAATTAAATAACAGCTTCTTTTGCGAGTCTGGATAAAGGTTCTGCTCAGGTTCTTCGACAATATTAATAAAACCTTTGTACTTAAAGGACTCAGCGATATCTTTCAGCTTATGTGGAAGTAGCGCTACAACATCTGCATCTGTTCTTTTTTCACGAAATTGTTCTATCAACTTAACCATTTTATCTTGGATGTTATTACGCTGAACAAGACTATAAAGCTCTCGCGATGGGTCATCTTCTTTGTTTAACACCATGTTAGCCAGGTACTCAGTTACAACAAACAAAGGCACAAGGCTTTGAAAGCCGCTAGAACCGTGCAGTAAGTCTGTTTTGAAGCCATTGCCTAACAAGAATGATTTATTTCTATCTTTATCATATTGATACCTAATATCACCCACCGGCAAAAAAAGTTGCTGCTGTTGTGCTGCCCATTTTTTGGCATCTTGAAATTCGGACAAAAAACTATGTAACGGCTTTGGTAAACCACTAATGTACTCTGGCTTAGGAATGGCCGTTAAAAAATTTCTTTCAGCGGGTACATACATTATTTTAGGCATGTTGAAACTTTCATCTGTAGCCAGTCGAACTACAGAAAACTTACCGTTTTTCAGTTTAAACTCGTAAGCCTTACCTATGAAATGCACATAAGATTTACTGTTGAAATAGCTTTGAATACCCTGATAAGAAATAACATCCTTCAGAAAAAAGTCTTCCGCTTCATACTGCTCCTTGGTGAACTCTTCGCGCACCAGAGCCTTCTCAAGCCAAGCTAGAGAGGAGTAAATTTTAGCAATGGTGCTTTTTCCGGAACCTTGCGGGCCAAGGAGCACAGTCAGGCGATTAATTTCAATATATGCATCGCCACAACCGTCCCCTATCGGGCCTACATTCTTGATTGAAAGCTTATTCATGGGCTTCACCCTGAGTTTTTTTTGCAAAGTGCTTAAAAATCACATCTTACCATCTAGGTATTTACCGATTTCTTGATGACCAAAATCGGGCAGCATTTTGAAAAACAGCTTAACTATGCTTTCTTTATCCCAAGCAAGGTTATTTTTCATAGCGGCAATGCTTTAGCGCGGAAAGATTGAGCACATAATCGTACTCACCATCCTGAGCGATAAAAGCATCATATTCGCGACTGCCAATATCCAGCGCAAATGTTTGAAAATCACCGTCGATATAGCCGAAACTACTGCGGATATCGCGCACCAGCTCAACCATATTGTTTTCTGATAAATCAACAACATGAAGTTTTAGTGGATTGCGTTTAAAGATTTCTTTGGTGACCGCTTGGCCGATGGAACCTGCACCACCGAGAACAAGGAAGCGGGACTGGTTGGCCACGCTTACCAATTCTTGCTGAAGGCTGATAAGGTCAGAAGTGAATAGAGGGGCACTACGGCCAATCAGGCTAAACATAGTCATATCGCTAAACATGTTTGTGGAAATCTAAAATGAAATTTTCGATTTTTTGCAGCTCGTCGTTAACTTGTTCAATATTGTTTGATTTTGTGTAACCGAGCCATGGATACTTCGCATTAGGATATAGCGGCAGTTGACTTGGTACCTTGAAACCGGCAATGGCCTTTAGCTTATTGTATAACGAAAGTGGAAGAATAGTACGTAAAATTTTCGCAAAAACCGTCTTAGTTCTTTGCGCAAAGGTTTGATGATAGTAATCAATTATAAAATTTAAATAACAACTAATAGAGGAATTAATCATTCTTAATGCCTCATCCTTATCCATGTCATGATTAGTAATAATCAAATTTTGCAGCTTATCCAAAAAAAATTGCTTTTCATTTTTTGCCTTTGGATCGTTCCACCACTCATGAAACCGATAATCTCTACTCCAACCACTGGTAACAACCGGAGCATTTTCATATGAACAAAGCCAAAACAGTTGGTCGATAGCTTTGTATTTCCCCAAAATATAAGTCGTCATTACCTGAAATATTTCTGGTGTATAGGCACAACTAGATTTTAAAACATCTCCCCATCCTGCCTTCCAAACTTTGCTTCTGAGAACACCATAACAAGTCGCTGCACTATAAGGATTCATAGCATACTGTAAACGGTCTTCAGGCATACTATGTGTGGCTGAGTAATTCCAGTGTTGATAACCTGGTCTAAAGAGCACAGTAGAACTAGCCGGGTCCACATCAAAGCCTAATGATTGGCCTATACAGCCAGCTAACTCTGGGTCTTCTTCTAACTCAGTAACAATTTTTGATAAGGCATCCTTCAAAAAAAACTCGTCATCAGAAAGCGAGATTACAAAATCTGTACGAATATGTTTTTCCGCTTGATTGAGTCTTTCTTCAATTGAAATCGGCAAATACAAATAGCATACATCTTGCCTACCCTGTATTATACTAAGGACACTACTTGGCAGTGGGTTAGCTGTACCATCAAGAATAACTAGTTTGACGCCACTACCGTGCCAATATGCTATTTGCCTCAACAAATAACTCTGACGGTTATAACTAGGTATTACAACTGTTACCTTTTGTAGATTATCTTGATTTTTCACACTGTTATCGTATCTGGTTTTTTCAAACCATTTTATTACACTTTCACTTAACTCAGCCATATCACTTGACTCGTTTCAAAAAGCCATCTGGTGCCACTGTAATAAGAAGTTTGTTCTCGATAGTCTTGTCTATTTCAAATTCAGGGTGTGTTTTTAGGTATTCCCACACAGCCGTTTTAGGGTTATCACCAGGTCCCCAGGGGCGGTCAGGGAACATTTCTTTAGGCATATCTTCTACAACCGTATCAAACACCACGCAATAACTGCCTTTAGTCACTAAGGGCGCATAGGCCTTTAGCTCTTCGAGTACGTGTTCATGTGTGTGGTTGCTATCTAGACAAACCAAAATTGTTTTATAGTTTTTTGCAATATTGTGTACCTGCTCAACAACTTCGTTAGCAATGCTTGAACCTTGAATCATTTGAATACGCGATGCCATCGGATGCGCCTCAATGGCTTCTTTATTGTGTTGGCGAATATCGATATCAATACCCAATACTTTACGGTTAGAGCCTTTTGGATCAAGTGTTTCACCTTTTTCAATCGCATCACACATATCTAGCATCGCCAACATCGATGCACTAAAAATAAGTGAACCACCATGAGCTATACCCGTTTCTATAATCATATCAGGCTTGACTTCCCAAATAATTTCTTGCAAGGCAATTATGTCTTGTGGGTACTGGATGATAGGTCGTCCTAACCATGAGAAGTTATACGAATAACCTACTCTTATTGTTTCTTTCAAAAAAACTTTTGAGCTCTCTTGTAAAGAAATATCATTTTTATTTCCTATAATACGATTGTTACACTCTTGTTGAAATTTATTTATTTCTTTCATTTTTTCATCCTATTAATAGCTTTTCTAAACTATGAAAGTTTACGCCTGAACCACCATATTGATTTACTATTTCAGAAAAATAGTTTTGATTCGCAACTATAATGTTATATTTACTTGCACTGGTATTGCTATAGTTTGAAAAGAACCTTTCTGGTGATATAACTTCATGACCTGTAGTGGCAGTGAATTTATTTTGTTTTTTTGGATTGATATCAATACAACAATCAATAATTTTTTTGTCTTTATCAAATATATTTAATAAAGTCACACCTTTAGAGGAGCCGCCCCAAATAGCTAACGGCAAATGGTTAATTAAAAAATTATTAAATTTATTAAGACTAATAGCAAATAGGTTTTCAGAATATTTCTTGTTAGAGCTAGGCTTTTTTATTTCGTTTAAGCTGGCAAGGGTTAAAAAATACTGGGAGTTGAAAACATCCTTTGTTTCTGCATTACTGAAAAAAGAACTCATGAACTCTTTGTCAAAATAATTGCAGTGTTCGTGGAAAATATCCCAAAAAGCTTTATTTTCAACTATCCACTCAAAGCTAGGCACTTCAATTAATATCTTAGCGCAGCCACTGGTGGATCTTTGTACTTGCTTTAAGAAGAGGTATGGATTTTCAATATGCTCTAATACGTGTCTTAAAATTATTAAATCGGCATTTAAAGATTTGTACTTTTCCCCAAAGTAATCTTTGATAATGTTGGGATTTTCACCTTCATAAGCAGGGTCAAATCCATAGATATTTTTAAACCCCTTCTCCTCTAATAACTCTGTAAAATAACCTTTGCCACAACCAATCTCTATAACATTCTTTTCTTGAAAACCATTTTCAATCAAATAATCTGCAACAGAATTTAAGTGTTCAACAAAATATGATGAATAGTTTTGTTCGTTTTGATAATTTACATCGTAATCCATTTCTTCATTATTAAAAAGCTCATTAAAAACAAAGCCACATTCATTACATTGACATAAACTGATATCTACTTCTTTCTGCTTTATTGCTTCTTCAGGACTGTTATATACTTTATTTTGAAAAAGCGGCAAATCACTCACTTTATATAAAGAAATAAGTTTTGTTGACTCACATATTGGACATTTCATTTTTATCAAGTATCCATTTAAGTTTATTTGTATCACCCCAAAATGCCATTGGCTCATAATCTGGGTATGGGTAGAAGCCTAAGTTTAATTTTATATTTGACTGTCTCTCTTTTAAATGTGCCTCAACAAGATTCCGAATCGATACTGGTTTTCCACTACAACAATTAACAATTTGGTTCTTGTGTAAGTTCTGACTTGAAATTTTATTGATGTATTCAGCTACTTTACTTATATGTAAATAATCTCTAAGCTGCTCCCCACCTGACATATTAAATACAGTGTCTTTATTTTTTATTGCCTGCTCCAGTAAGGAAAATAATGATTTTTCAGATTGACCTTTACCATACATGTAAAAAAGTCTTATCCATTTATAATCAAACTCAAAATCTTTTTTCAACAACTCAACAAATTTTCTTAAACTATCTTTAGCAATAGCGTATGAATTTGAGGGCATTGTTGGCATATCTTCGGACAGACAACCATTTATCATTCCATATTCAAAACATGTTCCTGTAATGGAAATATCTCGCACTCCATTACTTACTAAATTCTTTATAAAACTATAATTGTTTATTAAGTTTTTTTCTATGTGAATCAAGCTATTGTAGTTTGATAGGCCATCCCACGCTAAGTGAACAACCCTGTCAGGCTTGTTAAAAAACTCAAATAGGTTTTTGTTACTGCATTCATCAAGATCATAAGGAATAAAGACAACTTTATTAAACCAGTCGAATTTTTTAATTTTACTTAGGTTTCTTGATGTTGCAATAATTTCATTTGAATCATTTTTTAAAAGCTCATTAATTAAATGATTACCTATAAAGCCTGTTGCCCCGGTTACTAGTATCTTCATTACAAAAAACTTAACCTTGGTACCGCTACTACAAACTCGCCGCCCCATTCTCGGATGTAATCTAATTGCTTAATTACTTCTTCTTTAAGATTCCAAGGCAGGATAATCACATAATTTGGCTTATCTGTTTTAAGTTGTAGCTCGTTGAGAATTGGGATGTGGCTACCGGGCATAAATTTGTTTTGCTTTGCTGGATTTCTATCCACAATGTAGGGAAGTAAATCCGGTTTTACACCGGCAAAATTCAAGAGTGTATTACCTTTTGCCGCGGCACCATAGCCTGCAACAGTTTTGCCATTTTCCTTTGCTTTTAGTAAAAAACGTAATAAATCATTCTTAACGTTTTCTGCCTGGCTTTGAAAAGTTTGATAGAAATTTGATTGCGCGATACCAGCGCTCGCCTCTGTTGCCAGCAAAGTTGCAACCCTTTCGGTCACATTGTGTTTGCCGGTATCAGCTTTTTGCGCATAAACTCACAAACTGCCACCGTGCGTAGGTAGCTCTTCTACATCAAAAACACTCAACCCATTATATTCAAAGATGGTTTTAACCGTGGTAAATGAGAGGTAGGAAAAATGCTCATGATAAACAGTATCGAATTGGTTGAGCTGCACCATATTTAATAAGTGCGGGAACTCGAACGTTGCGACACCTTGTGGTTTTAGCAATGCCGTAAAGCCAGATACAAAGTCATTTATAAATGGAACATGTGCAAGTACGTTGTTCGCGGCAATTAAGTCGGCTTGTTTATTCTGTGAGACCAGTTTTTTTGCCAACTCTATTCCAAAGAAGTCTTCGACAATTTCTAGCCCTTTTGCTTTTGCGGCGGCGGCGGTACTCTTTGTTGGCTCTACGCCGTAACATGGAATATTTTTTTGATTGACGTATTGCAGTAAATAACCATCGTTCGCAGCAATTTCTACAACACAGCTTTGCTGGGTCAAGTTAAATCGACTTACCATTTGCTCAACATAGGCTTGTGCATGCTCTAACCATGAGGTAGAGAAGGAGCTAAAGTAGGCGTAATCTTCTGTAAATAAATCGGCACTATCCGCATAGTCTTCAGTTTGAACCAAGTGACAAGCATCGCAGACAAGCAACCTTAACGGAAACGTTAACTCAGGCTTTTTTAATGAATCTTGAGTTAAATAGGCATTAGAAGGTGGTGCGTGGCCTAAATCCAAGAATGGTGAGATTAGGGCTTGTCCACAATGACGGCAATTCATAATGCCACTCCTTTAAATGCTGAATTTAGCATCGGGTGTTTGCTGTCACGGTCTGACAGCTCCGAAATTTGTATTGGCCATTTAATATCCAAAATTGGTTCGCGCGGATTCAAACCGGCTTCGGCTGTTTGGTTATAAGATTCTGAGTGGCAATATAGCATTTCGACATTGTCGGTAAGCGCCTGGAATCCATGGGCAAACCCCTCAGGAATCAATAAGGCTTTATTATTGTCTTGTGATAATACTTCTGCGTGCCACTGCAAGAATGTGGGGGAACCTTGCCGTAAATCGACGGCAACATCAAAGATTTCACCTTTTATACAACTGACTAGCTTTATTTCTGCATAGGGTGGATATTGAAAATGCAACCCTCTCACCGTCCCTTGAACGGCGGTGTAGGTATGATTAATTTGTGCAATAGGCTTTGTCCAGCCCGCTTGATTTAATTCGTCGGCACAAAATAGACGTGATAAAAAACCACGATGATCTCCCAGTCGTTGCCGAGTAATAACTTTTAAATCTTGTATTCGAGTGGGTTGAATATTAAATCGACTCATTCATGTAATCCGATATTTCTTTTAAACAGTGGTCTTGCATATCTTCACCTGATAACCAGGCCTGGTGCCAGTTAATTATGCGTAAAAGTGTTTCATCTAGTCGCCATTTTGGATACCAATGCAGTTTTGATTTTGCTTTCGATATATCCAATTTTAGAAAGCCGGCTTCGTGTGGGTGGTTTCTTTTATCTAGATCCCATCTGGCGCCAGGCCAGTTCGCTACCATTTGATTTAAAATCCAATCAACTGGCTTTACGTCCTCATCATTGGGACCAAAATTCCAGCCTTCGGCAAATTTTGTGGGGTTTTGGTAAAGGTTTTGCGCCAATAGCAAATAACCGGAGAGTGGTTCAAGAACGTGTTGCCAAGGGCGCGTTGAATCGGGGTTTCGAATTATGACTGGCTGATTATTTTCAAAAGCTTTTAGAATATCGGGTATTAGCCTATCTCCCGCCCAATCACCACCGCCAATAACATTACCGGCTCTGGCTGACGCTAAACCAATCCCCTGCTCTTGCATAAATGAACGACGGTAAGCTGAGGTGACAAGTTCGGCACAGCCTTTTGAGCTGGAATATGGATCATATCCCCCCATAGGTTCATCTTCGCGATACCCCCACATCCACTCTTTGTTTTCATAACACTTATCAGTGGTTACGTTGACGATGGCTTTTAGTTTTTTACAGCCTTTTGCAGCCTCTAAAATCTTAATGGTGCCCATAACGTTGGTATCGTAGGTTTCTATGGGGTCTTTATAAGACAGGCGAACTAAAGGCTGAGCAGCCATGTGAATTAATATGTCGGGATTAAATTTCTGCATAGAGGCGGTGATTTTTTCTAAATCACGTATATCACCTATTTCAGACTCTATTAATTCGTCGATTTTTGCTTGCTCAAACAGACTGGGGTTAGTGGGCGGGGGCAGTGCATAGCCTTTTACGACAGCACCCATATCCACTAACCATAGGGCTAACCAGCTGCCTTTAAAGCCTGTATGACCTGTTAAATATACCCGCTTACCCTGCCAGAATTTTGTATCAACCATTGGTGTTATTCCCAAGTTTTCCAAGGTGCTTTATTGGCTTCCCATAGGTTTTCAAGCAGGTTTTTATCATGCAAGGTATCCATCGGTTGCCAAAAACCTTGATGTTCAAATGCCATCAGCTCACCCGCTTGGGCAAGGCTTGCTAATGGCCCCTGTTCCCAAATGGTGCTGTCGTCGACAAGATAATCTAGCACCTTGGGTTTCAGTACAAAAAAACCACCATTGATCATAGCACCGTCACCCTTAGGCTTTTCTTTAAAGTTTATAACCTGTCCAGATTCAATATCCAGAGCACCAAAGCGCCCAGGTGGGTAAGTGGCTGTTAAGGTAGCTGATTTACCATGAGCCTGGTGGAACTTTATACTTTCTGTAATGTTGATATCACTTACGCCATCGCCATAGGTAAAACAAAAGTTTTCTTCGTTTTTTACATGCTCAGCAACACGGCGTAAACGACCGCCCGTCATAGTTTTTTCCCCCGTATCAACTAACGTTACCTTCCAGGGTTCGGCACGTTTGTTATGTACTTCCATGGTGTTGTTTTGCATATCAAAAGTAATATCTGACATATGTAAAAAATAGTTGGCAAAATATTCTTTTATGACATAACCCTTATAACCGCAACACACAATAAACTCATTAATGCCGTGTGATGAGTACATTTTCATGATATGCCATAAAATTGGTTTACCACCAATTTCAACCATAGGCTTGGGTCGTTTGTCTGTCTCTTCACTAAGGCGAGTGCCTAAACCACCGGCTAGAATGACTGCTTTCATTGTTAACCTTTATAAATCGTATTAGTTTGCACATAGGCATTTTAACAGAAATAATTTTCTGCAGTTTATACAAGTATCATTAAGCATGCTCTGCCATTTCTTTAAATTTTAAATTATTTGCTAGTAGCTGATTGTAAGTACCTTGAGCCACAACTTTACCTTTGTCCATCATGTAAATAATGTCGCATTGTTGGACTGTTTTAAGGCGGTGGGCAATCATGATAATGGTTTTTTTGCCGCTGAGTTCGTGGATTGCGTCCATAATTATTTTTTCGGTAATGCCATCTAGGGCGCTGGTGGCTTCGTCAAATACTAGAACGCTGGCTTGGTTGTAAAGTGCTCTTGCTATGCCGATACGCTGGCGTTGGCCGCCTGAAAGCTGTACACCTCTTTCGCCTACTTTGGTATCTAGACCTTTATCTAAGCTGGCGATAAGTTCGTCTAGGTGGGCAAGCTTTGCAGCTTGCTTTACTTGTTCAAGGTTGATTTCTTCTGGACTTAGGCCAAAGGCGATGTTTTCGGCAATGCTGCCTTCGCTAAGGTAAATGCTTTGCGGTACAAAACCAATGTGCTGTTGCCATTCGCGCAGGTTGCTGGCGTTTATTTCTTGTGCGTCTAAATAGAGCTTGCCTTTGTCTGGCTGTAACAAGCCGAGGATTAAATCTATGGTGGTGGATTTGCCTGAACCCGACTCCCCTACTAGGCCTATGGTGGCGTTGATAGGGATTTGCATCGTTATGTTATCTAGCGCTGGCTGGTGCTTGTTGGGATATGTAAAGGTTATTTCGTTTAGCTTTAGGGTTTTGGCTTGGCTTATGTCTAAAGCATTGGCTGTGCTGGGTGTGCTACTTTTACTTGGTTTGCTGGTGGTGGTTTGGCTGGCAACTAAGTCGGGCTTAATGGATTCAAACGCGGCAATACCGCCTTTTATAGTAGTGATGCTGCCGTAAATTTGCTGTAGCGCTGGTAGCAGTTTAAAGCCTGCTAGGGCATAAACGGCGAGTACGGGTAATACTTTACTGAGCTCACCATTTTCTAATTTAAGTAATACCAGTACTAGGCTAATCATGGCACCAAACGCAAGGAGTTCCATAAAATAGCGAGGGACTTGGCTAAAGGCGCTGGTGGTGCCCTGTGCTCTGGCTAGGGTTTTACCTTCTTGATGAAACTGTTCAATAAAATGCTTATTTCTCCCCAGTATAAGAATGTCTTTAATGCCACCAAAGCCTTCGTTCATTAGGCGGAAACGTTGGGTGCTAGTACTGGAGATATTCGCGCCGTTTACTATCAGGCGTTTTTTTATTAATTGGTATATCACCACATAACCCGCACCAAACATGAGTAAGCCGACTAGGGCAATAATTGGGTTATAGCTAATAACTGCTGCTGAAATAATGACAGCTAGCACTAGACGTGAATTTAGCTGCATGGCGGGGACGATAATTGCGCCCGTTACTCTTTGTGCCTCTGTTGCAACCTGCTTGGTGAGCTGGGCGCTAGAGCCGGTGGAGTGAAAAAGCCAGTTTTGTTGTAGGTAGTGCTCGTAAAGGCGGTCGGCGATTTCTGTGCCCACTTGCATGCTATAAAGTGATAAACGCCACGTGGTGAGGATAGATATAACAGAGGCTAGGCCAAGCATTAAAAGAACGGCTAAGCCTGCTAAGAATAGAAAATCGGTTGGGTTGCTAATGCCACTGGTAAGATAAAGCTGTTTGTAAAGGCTGTTGGTTTCTATCAGGTTAATATCTGCCACCAACGCCATAAAAGGACCGATAGAAGCAATACCGACCAGCTCCATTATTGCCATAAGCACGACAAGGATTTGTAACACGTAAAACTTGCGTCTTTGTACTGGTGTTAAAAGCTGAAAAAGCTCTTTAAGAGTGTTGAGCATGGGTAGTTTTGCCACTGAAGTTGAAGAAATTAATTAGCCACGTTAATGCTTGCGTTAAAGGTTCAAAGAGCGACCCTGAAAAAGTGAGCGCAGCGAGTAAGTCCACTAAAAGTACGAAAAAGAGCTAAAAGCTATTTGGCCACAGAAAGACACGGAAGGACACGGAAAAAACTTAGCTAGCTTTGACTGCTAGCTGTTCTAGCTGGGTTAGCCACTGATTAAAACCAGTGCAGGTATCTCTTAGTTTTTTAATGTCCGCTCTTACCATTCTGGCCGCCCTCCCACTAGGTTTTTCATCTTTAAGTCCAAGGATGCAATGGATTTAAAGCCACTGATCTGGACGCGTTTTAAATGGGTCTTGGGGGTGGTCATGGTGTTTCTAGCCTCTTAACAGCAGTTAGAGCATGGTTTTATAGTAAAGCACTATTAATCATTCATTAAGGATACGACTACTTTCTGCTGATCTGCTTCTGTCATATACGGATGCATCGGCAAGCTCATCACCTTCTCTGCCACAGCATCACCCACCGGCAACTGTGCAGTTGCATCAGCTACTGCAGGCTGCTTATTCAGCGGGATGGGGTAATGAACGGCTGTGGGTATGCCGGCTTCGTTTAGCTTGGCTTGTACTTTGTCTCGGTTGCCTACTTGGATGGTGTATTGGGCGTAGACGCTGGTGTTGTGGTCTTCTATAAATGGCAAGATGATTTCTTTTCCACAGAAGGACACGGAAGGACACGGAATGTTTTTTTCTGTGTGGTTCTGTGTGGTTCTGTGGCTATCTGACAATTCTGCAAACTTGGCTTGATACCTGGCGGCAACCTGCTGACGTAGTTGGATTTCTTCGGCGAAGATTTCTAGTTTGGGTAGTAAAATCGCAGCCTGTAGGGTGTCTAGACGGCTGTTTACGCCAACACGAACATGGTGGTAGCGACGGTCTTGGCCGTGGCGGGCGATTTGGCGCAGCACTATTGCCAGCTCATCGTCATTGGTAAAAATAGCGCCGCCATCACCGTAACAGCCTAGTGGTTTGCTGGGGAAGAAGCTGGTGCACGATACTGTACTGAGGTTGCAGGACTGTTTGCCCTTATAAGTTGCGCCGAAGCTTTGTGCGGCATCTTCAATGACGGGAATACCGTATTTGTTGGCGATGGCATTGATGGCATCAAAGTCTGCGCATTGGCCGTATAAGCTCACAGGGATAATGGCTTTAGTGCGCGGTGTGATAGCGGCTTCTAGCTTGGTTGGGTCTAGATTGTAGGTTTTTGGGCATACATCAACATACACAGGTTTTGCGCCTAACAAGGCAACGGTTTCAGCGGTGGCGATGTAGGTAAAGCCAGGGGTGATGACTTCATCACCTGGACCAATGCCAAAGGCCATTTGCGCGATTTGTAGGGCATCGGTGCCGTTGGCTACGCTGATGCAGTACTTAGCGCCGGTGAAGGCGGCGAGTTTTTCTTCGAGCTCGGTTACTTCTGGGCCGAGGATGTATTGGCCGTGGGCTAGAACCTTTTGAATGTTGGCGTCTATTTTTTGTTTGATACGCGCCTGTTGGGCGGCTAAATCGATAAATTGCATTTTTTGATCTCTTTTTTTTGCCACAGAAGGACACAGAAAAACACGGAAACTTAAAAGGTTTTAATCCTGTGTCTTTCTGTGTCTTTCTGTGTCTTTCTGTGTCTTTCTGTGGCGATTAGCTTGTATGTGCAATAAATTTACATTACTAATCGTTTAATTGTGGCTTTGGGGTGCGTGAAGTTGATTAACAAGCCTATTTTTATTTCTGTTGCTTTTAAGTAATTTAAAAGTTGTGGCTCGGCTGTCGGGGGCAAAGCCGTCTGAGCTTTAAGCTCTAACAGCACTTTATTTTCTACGATAATATCCGCCCTATATTCACCAACAACCTCACCCTTATAGTAAACGTTGATGGGTTGTTCAGGTACTGCAGATAACCCTGCCTCTCTTAGCTCTCTCAGTAATGCTTGCTGATAAACCGCCTCTAAAAACCCTGCTCCAAGGTTTCTAAAAACCTCAAATACACATCCTTGTATTTTGTATGTAAGCTCTCTTGAATCCATTTCAAAGCCTTTTCTGTGTTTTTCCGTGTGTTTCTGTGGCTAATTTAACCTTTAGTTACCACACCATCTTTCAGCGTATACAAAGTGTTGGTGTGCTGGCATTTGGTTTGTCCATTTCCAGTCAGTGGCAAGTCGAGCTGCTCACCAAACTCGCTCATCCAGCCAATTTGCTTGGCGGGTACGCCGACCATTAGGGCGTAGGCGGGTACGTTTTTGTTAACCACGGCGCCGGCGCCGATAAAGGCATATTCGCCAATCGTTACACCACAAACGATGGTGCAGTTGGCACCTAGGGTTGCGCCTTTTTTTACTAGGGTGTCTAGGTATTGGTCTTTGCGCTCAATCAGTGAGCGTGGATTGTACACATTGGTAAAGACCATGCTGGGGCCGCAAAAGACGCCTTCTTCCAGGTGTACGTTATCGTACACTGAGACGTTATTTTGGATTTTGCAGTGGTCGCCGATGGTGACTTTGTTGCCGACGAAAACGTTTTGGCCAAGGGAGACACCTTTACCGATTTTGGCACCGCCACAAACGTGAACAAAATGCCAAACACGGCTGCCCTCGCCGATTTGCGCGCCTGCATCAACAATGGCGGATTCGTGTTTTTGATAGTTCATTGTTCAAAACCTTTTTTTGCCACAGAAGGACACAGAAAATAACGGAAAAGAGAAAAAACAAAAATAAAAAATTTAAAACCTTTGCAGCAACCTAAATTGTCGTAAGCATAAAAAGTTTTTAAGCTCTTGCTTTTATTTCTGTGTTCTTCTGTGTGTTTCTGTGGCTAATTATCAACCTAGCACTTTGGCTAAGAGCGGATGGGGGTTGGTTGGGTTTTCTACTAACTTGGATTTGCGCATCACATCTACAGTTTCGATGGCGGCGCGGTTGTCTTCTAGGCCGTAGCCATTGCCTTCTAACTTGGTAGTTCATCAGGAACTCCTTTTTTTGCCACAGAAGGACACAGAAAATCACGGAAAAGAGCTAAAACAAGAATAAAAAATTTAAAACCTTTGCAGCAACCTAAATTGTCGTAAGCATAAAAAGTTTTTAAGCTCTTGCTTTTATTTCTGTGTTCTTCTGTGTGTTTCTGTGGCTAATTATCAATCCAGCACTTTGGCTAAGAGCGGATGGGGGTTGGTTGGGTTTTCTACTAACTTGGATTTGCGCATCACATCTACAGTTTCGATGGCGGCGCGGTTGTCTTCTAGGCCGTAGCCCTGCCCCGCTAAAATGCGCTCATAGCTTTGGGTATGCAGGTCAGTAAAGCCACCGGAGAATTCCAGCTCTTCACCTTCGATATCTATGCTGCGGTAAGTGGACTTTTCACCGTGTACAGCGTTGTCTGGCAAGAGGTTGGCGTCTATGGATAAGAACCAGCGGACTTTGGCGCGTTCGTATTCTAGGTAGCCGCTGGAGGTTTTTTCGTCGCGATAATGCACTTCGTTATGCAAAATTTTGCCAAAGATGAAGTGCAACATATCGTAGAAGTGCACACCGATATTGGTGGCAACGCCGCCGGATTTTTCGTCAAAGCCTTTCCATGACTTTAAGTACCACTTACCACGTGAGGTTAGGTAGGTTAAGTCAACATTAAATACTTTATCTTTAGGTGCAGCGGCTACTTTATCGCGCAAAGCAATAATCGAAGGGTGCAAACGCAGCTGCAGAATGGAGTTGACTTTAGCGCCGTATTTTTTTTCATAGCGGTTAAGGGTGTCTAGGTCTTGGGTGTTGAGCACCAAAGGCTTTTCACAAATCACATCAATACCGTTTTGCAAAGCAAACTTCATATGCGGCAAGTGTAGGTAGTTGGGTGAGCAAATAGCGATGTAATCGAGTTTTTCACCTTTTTGCTTGAGGTCTTCAACAAAGCCTGAGAACTCTTCGAACTCAGTAAAAAATTCAGCCTCAGGGAAGTGACTGTCCATAATGCCAACCGAGTCGTTGATATCCATAGCAACGACGAGGTTGTTACCAGTTTCTTTAATGGCTTTTAGGTGGCGCGGGGCAATGTAGCCTGCTGCGCCGATGAGAGCGAAGTTTTTCATTTTATGCCTTGATGATGTGGGCGGCTGGTTCGCGGTAGACGCCGCGAGTGTCGACTATGAGTTGTGCGTGTTGTTTGATTAGGTCGTAGTCGAAGCCGTCGTGGTTGGTGGCTAGTACTACCGCATCGTAACTGGCTAAGTTTTCAGTAGTTAGGCTGACGCTGCTTAAATCGAACTTGTGGGCGCGCATTTTGGGAAATTTGGCTACGTGTGGATCGCTGTAAGCGACTTCTGCCCCTTTAGCGCGAATCAGCTCCATTACTTCAACGGATGGTGATTCGCGCATGTCGTCTACATTTTTTTTGTAGGAAATGCCAAGTACTAGAATTTTACATTTACTAAGGGCTTTGCCTTGGTTGTTTAGGCCGTCCATTAGTTTGCCTAGTACATAACCGGGCATGGCTTTGTTGAGTTCGCCGGATAGTTCGATAAAGCGTGTATGTAGGCCGTATTCGCGTGCTTTCCAGGTTAGGTAAAAAGGGTCGATTGGAATGCAGTGTCCGCCTAAACCTGGACCGGGGTAATAAGGTGTAAAACCAAAGGGCTTGGTGGCGGCGGCGTCTATCACTTCGAAAATATCTATACCCATGCGGTCGGCAACAACTTTCATTTCGTTAACTAGGCCTATGTTAACGGCGCGGTGAATGTTTTCGAGTAGCTTGGTCATTTCTGCAGCTTTAGTGGAGCTAACTGGTACTACTTGGTCTATCGCTGGTTGGTAAAGGGCGACACCTACTTTTAAACAGGCTGGGGTGTGGCCACCGATTACTTTTGGAATGGTGCGGGTTTCGAAATTGGGGTTGCCTGGGTCTTCGCGTTCGGGCGAGTAAACAAGGAAGATGTCTTCGCCTACTTTTAAGCCACTTTCTTCTACGCGTGGCAGAATTTCTTCTTCGGTGGTGCCTGGGTAGGTGGTGCTTTCTAGTGAGATAACTTGGCCAGCGCGT
>JAAYGA010000022.1 GCA_012727935.1 Pseudomonadaceae bacterium
TCGGTCATTTCCAGATAAGGATCTACCTCCTGCTGAACCCGCTTCAACAAGCCCCTTGCTTCAAGCTGCTGGATAAAGTCGCGTAAATCCTTATAAATCATCTGGATTTAAAACCTCTTAATGTGCAAAAGGCAAGCCCGACGGCTTGCCTTAAAAGTATAGAGTTTGTGCCTCGAAGCCGCCTAATTACTTGCGCTTCATTGCCTCAAAGAATTCCATATTGGTTTTAGTGCTTTTTAAGCGATCAACCAAAAATTCAGTGGCAGCCACGTCTTCCATAGGATTAAGCAGCTTGCGTAAAATCCACATACGCTGAAGTTCTTCTTCAGTCGCTAGCAAGTCTTCACGGCGCGTGCCAGAACGACGAATATTGATAGCAGGGTAGATACGTTTTTCAGCTACTTTGCGGTCTAGGTGTACTTCCATATTACCCGTACCCTTAAACTCTTCAAAAATAACTTCATCCATCTTCGAGCCAGTATCAACCAAGGCCGTAGCAATAATAGTTAAGCTACCACCCTCTTCAATATTACGTGCCGCACCAAAGAAACGCTTAGGTTTTTCAAGAGCATGAGCATCAACACCACCCGTTAACACCTTGCCAGAGCTAGGAATAACAGTGTTGTAAGCACGGGCTAAACGGGTAATAGAATCGAGGAGGATAATAACATCTAACTTATGTTCAACTAAACGCTTGGCTTTTTCGATAACCATTTCAGCCACTTGAACGTGACGTGCGGGTGGTTCATCAAAGGTAGAAGCAACCACTTCACCGCGCACGGTGCGCTGCATTTCGGTTACTTCTTCAGGACGCTCATCAATTAATAATACAATTAAATGGCATTCAGGATTATTACGTTTAATTGAATTAGCTACATTTTGTAACATCAGCGTTTTACCCGCTTTAGGCGGTGAAACAATTAAACCACGCTGACCTTTACCAATAGGGGAAACCAACTCAATGATACGTGCTGTTAAATCTTCACTTGAACCATTACCCACTTCCATTACCATGCGCTTATCTGGAAAGAGGGGAGTTAGGTTTTCAAAGAGGATTTTATGTTTGGCGTTGTCTGGGCGGTCAAAGTTAATGGAATCAACTTTAAGTAGTGCAAAATAACGTTCACCGTCTTTAGGTGGTCGAATTTTACCCGCTATGCTGTCGCCTTTACGCAGGTTAAAACGACGAATTTGGCTAGGGGAAACGTAAATATCATCGGGCCCAGCTAGGTAAGAAGAGTCTGCTGAGCGCAGAAAGCCGAAACCATCCTGCAAAATTTCCAGTACACCATCACCGTAGATATCTTCCCCACCTTTTGCATGGCGCTTAAGAATTCCAAAGATGATGTCCTGTTTACGAGTACGCGCAACGTGTTCGATGCCCATCTCGTTGGCGATGTCCATTAGTTCGGTAACGGATTTTTGCTTGAGTTCAGTCAGATTCATGTGTTTTATATAGGTGATCTTGCTAGAGGATAATATCCGTGTAAGGCGGAGTGATAAAAACTTTACCGAGCTTGCACATAAGAATATTAGATTGAGCTTATTAGTATTTATGGCTCATTCTGATTGATTGCTGTTGAGGCACTAGGGCAGGTCGGCAATTCCGTAACATTCGCTTGGTACGAGGTGATGCGGAAAGAAAAACTAAAAGGTGCTGAGTGAAGCTTTGCTGCACCAAACGAAATGTATCTTGCCTTAAGCTGAATCTGCACGCAACACTTTAATTGCAGTTTTACGCGCAGAAGCCACTAACAACAACTATAAGTTAGCGTCTATGAAGGCTGATAACTGTGACTTAGACAGTGCGCCTACCTTGCTAATAACCGACTCACCACCTTTAAATAACATTAAAGTAGGTATACCGCGAATACCAAAACGGGCTGGCGTATCAGTATTTTCGTCAATATTCAACTTGCAAACTAACAAGCGACCTTCATATTCACTAGCAATTTCATCTAAAATAGGTGCAACCATCTTGCAAGGACCACACCACTCTGCCCAGTAGTCAACTAGAACGGGCAACTCGGCTTTTAATACATCATCTTCAAAGTTTACATCGCTGGTATTGAGAATGTTAGCACTCATAGTCTGTTCTCCATTGGGAACTTAATCATCAAGTAATGCCGCGCATCATATCATCCTCTTTGGCACACCTAAAGACGTAAGAATATAATCTTCGACCTTTTGGTGTTATCTTTGCTATAAAACCTTGGGTTTACTCTTGTCTTCTAGCTATGTTTTATGGATAACTTCTTTTATGACTAACGAGCCAACAAACAGCCTTGAACGCCTTTCTGAAGGCGATTTAGTAGCCTCTTTAGATTTAGGATCTAACAGTTTTCACCTGTTACTGGCACGTAAAATAAAAGGTCAGTTAAGCATCATTAAGCGCCTAGGCGAAAAAGTACAACTTGCCGCTGGATTGAATGCTCACAACCGTTTAAGTGAAGAAGCACAGCAGCGCGGCCTTGAATGCTTAAAATTAATGGCACCTTTTTTACAAGGCTTAAACGAAAACCAAGTCACCCTAGTTGCCACTAACACACTTAGGGCAGCCCACAATGCCAAAGAATTTATTGACCGTGCCGAAGCCATTTTAGGCTTTCCTATCGAAATCATTGCTGGCCGCGAAGAAGCCCGTTTAATTTATGTAGGTGTCGTTAACTCCAACCCTAAAATAGCCGAAAAACGCCTTGTTATTGATATAGGCGGTGGTAGCACAGAGTTTATTATTGGTGAAGGCAATGAAGCAGAGCTTTTAGAAAGCCTACACATGGGCTGTGTTAGTTATACCAGCCGCTATTTTACTGATCAGACAATAACTGCCAATAACTTTCAACGGGCTTATTTAGCCGCACGTGGCGAACTTTTACACATTCAAAAACGTTTTCGAAACCAAGGCTGGCAAATTGCTCATGGCAGCTCTGGCACCATGAAAACCTTGTCACTTATTATTGGTAAAGGTGAATTTGCTAGCCTTACTTTGGCGGCTTTAAAGCAAATGCATAAAGAGTTACTAGAAGCTGGCAGCCCTGAAAAGTGGGTTCAATACGGCATTCGTCCTGAAAGAGTAAGTATAGTACCGGCTGGCTTGGCTATTAGTTTAGCAATATTCGAATCTTTAGGCGTTGAAAGCCTAGACTACTCAGACGGTGCGCTACGCGAAGGTGTGCTCTATGAATTACTAGGCAGTGGTACAGAAGAAGATGTGCGTGTTCGCACTGTAAGGGCTGTTACTGAGCGCTTCCAAATTGATGCATCACAAAGCCATTCCGTTACTACTGCGGCCTTGCACGCCTTCGATCAAGTAGCCAATAGTTGGGGTTTGGCCAGTTCACCTAAGTGGCGTAATAAACTGGAATGGGCAGCCATTTTACATGAAATTGGCTTAAGCGTGGCTCACACCCAATACCATAAACACGGGGCTTATTTAGTGCGTTATGCCGACTTAGCCGGTTTTACCCGCCCACAACAACTCATGCTTTCAGTATTAATTCGGGCGCACCGCCGTAAATTTCCACTAGCAGAATTCAGCAATTTCACCCCAGAAGACAAGTTAAAATTACAACGCCTAGCAAGGTTGTTACGCTTGGCAGTGTTGTTGCACCCAAGCCGCCCTGAAACACCTTTATTAGACTTTCGTATTACGATAGACAACAGCCACTCTAAAGAAGCCATGCAGGTTATTTTTGCAGAAGGCTGGTTAGAAGAGCAGCCTTTATTAAGAAATGATTTAGAAGAAGAAGCGGCTTACTTAGCAGAAGCAGGCTTTGAGCTAAGTTTTAGCTAGCCTGCTTCTCTATTTTTTGCTGAATTATTTAAAGCTAACAGTTATTTAAAGCCAACTAATCTGCTTCTGGGCGCATGGCTGGAAAGAGCAACACATCACGAATGGACGGGCTGTCAGTGAACACCATCACCAGCCTGTCTATGCCAATGCCTTCACCTGCTGTTGGCGGCATACCGTATTCTAGGGCGCGGATATAATCGGCATCGTAGAACATAGCTTCATCATCACCGGCTTCTTTTTCGGCTACCTGTTCTAAGAAACGGTCACGCTGGTCTTCAGCATCGTTTAACTCAGAGAAACCATTGGCAATTTCACGGCCACCAATAAAGAACTCAAAGCGATCCGTCACTTCTGGGTCTTCATCATTACGACGCGCCAGTGGTGAAACTTCAGCTGGGTAGGCAGTAATAAAAGTGGGTTGTCGTAAGTTAGTTTCAGCCACTACATCAAATATTTCTGTAATAATACGACCTAAGCCCCAAATGGCTTGCACTTCAATTCTCAAGGTTTTGGCAAGCGCGGCAGCGGCTTCACGGGTTGCTAAATCTGCTTCGGTAATGCCTTTACCATGTTTGATAATGGCTTCTTTCATGGTTAGGCGTTCAAAGGGTTTGCCAAAATCATAAACTTCACCCTGATAAGGCACTTGAGTAGTACCTAAAACCTGCTCAGCTAAGCTTTTTAGCAGCTGCTCAGTGAAAGCCATCAGTTCGTGGTAATCAGCATAAGCCCAGTAAAACTCAATCATGGTAAACTCTGGGTTATGGCGGGTCGACAAACCTTCGTTGCGGAAGTTACGGTTAATTTCATAAACCCGTTCAAAACCACCCACCACCAAACGCTTCAAATACAGCTCTGGGGCAATGCGTAAATACATATCTTGGTCTAGCGCATTGTGGTGAGTTACAAAAGGACGTGCCGTAGCGCCGCCGGGAATGGCTTGCAGCATGGGCGTTTCTACCTCCATAAACTCGTGTTCTTCCATAAAACGGCGGATACCGCTAATTATTTTAGAACGGGTTTTGAAGGTTTCACGCGATTCAGGGTTAACAATTAAATCAACGTAACGCTGGCGGTAACGGGTTTCCATATCGGACAAACCATGAAACTTATCAGGCAGCGGACGCAAGCTTTTGGTTAATAGCTGGCTTTGCTCAATAAACACATACAAATCGCCTTTTCCCGACAAATGCAGCACGCCTTCAGCACAAACTAAGTCGCCTAAATCCCACGTTTTAATGTCTTGTTGCTGCTCTTCGGCTAGGCCTTTTTTGTCAACATACAGCTGAATTTGACCGCTAACATCTTGAATAACAATAAAAGGACCACGCATACGCATAATACGGCCAGCCACTTTTGCGCGTTTGCCTAGCTCGGCCAACTCTTCCTTAGTTTTCTCACCCAATTCATGCTGCAAATCGCCCGCATAGGCATCACGGCGGAAGGTGTTAGGAAAGGCATTGCCCTGTTCACGACGGGCAGAAAGCTTGGCACGGCGCTCAACAATAAGCTTATTATCTTCTTCAATTTCAACTGAAGGGGTGGTATCAGGAGTTGTCATAATTTTATAGACCTTGCTTTAAACTGGCTTCAATGAATTTATCCAGGTCACCATCTAATACGGCCTGGGTATTGCGTGTTTCTATATTGGTACGCAAATCCTTAATACGTGAATCATCTAAAACATAAGAGCGAATTTGGCTGCCCCAACCTATGTCTGATTTAGAATCTTCAAGCTTTTGCTTTTCAGCGTTGCGCTTGTGCATTTCTAATTCAAATAAACGCGACTTTAGCTGTTTCATAGCAAAGTCTTTGTTTTGGTGTTGTGAACGCCCCGCCTGACAAGCCACCACAGTATTGGTGGGCAGGTGAGTAATACGCACCGCCGATTCGGTTCGGTTAACGTGCTGACCACCGGCACCTGAAGCACGGTAAACATCAATGCGTAAATCAGCTGGGTTAATATCAATAACAAAACTGTCATCCACTTCAGGCGAAACAAACACCGAGGTAAACGAAGTGTGTCTGCGGCCACCCGAGTCGAAAGGGCTTTTACGCACTAAACGATGCACACCGGTTTCGGTTCTTAACCAACCATAGGCATAGCCACCTTCTACACTAATAGTGGCAGACTTAATTCCAGCCACATCACCAGCAGAAATTTCAACAATTTCAGCTTTGTAATCGTGGCTGTCTGCCCAGCGCAAATACATACGCAAGAGCATTTCTGCCCAATCTTGTGCTTCTGTGCCACCTGAACCGGCTTGAATTTCTAAATAGGCAGAGTTGGCATCCATTTCACCCGAAAACATGCGGCGAAATTCTAAGCCTTCTAACTGTTTTTGCAGGCTTTTTAAATCAGCTTCTACGGCTAAATAGGTTTCTTCATCGTTTTCCACCCCAGCCAATTCAATTAAATCTTTGGCATCAACTAGCCCAGTATCTAAGGCTTCTAAGGTGCTAACAATGGTTTCTAAATCAGAACGCTCTTTACCCAAGGCTTGGGCGCGCTCAGGCTCATTCCAAACATTGGGCTCTTCTAATTCACGCGTAACTTCTTCAAGGCGTTCTTTCTTCTCTTCATAGTCAAAGATACCCCCTAAGAACGTGGGTGCGTTCCTGCAGGTTTTTGATTAGGGAGACTAGCGGATTAATTTCCAGCATGGGGAAGGCTTGCTCCAGCATGGTAAGATGAATTTAAATAAATAAACGTGTTATTTTACCCAAAACCCCTGCTAGCGGCTAGCACCCTGTTACTCAGCTGCTGCTAGGTTTTTAATGCTAATTATGAAGAGTTTAAGTATGGATATAAGTGTTAAATTTTCTAAGGACGAGTTTGAATTAAGCCTTGGTGCTTGTAAAGCTAAGCTAAGCACTTCTGAATTACTGCTATTGCGTAAAAATTTAGTGGCAACACTATCAAAGGTTTGGCAACAACCCTCAGGCTTTTGGGAAGAGCAACAGGCTAAATTAAATGAATTAAAATACATTGCTTTATCTTTAGCCCAGCTTGATGAAAACACATTAGAAGCCATTGTTATTAGTAACCCTGATTGTAACTGGCTGCCTTTACTAAACTTTGCCAATTTAGAGCTACCTAAGTTAGCGGCTAGCTTACAAAGCATTATTGGGAAAAAAACTAATCAAGAAACCAACTTTTTCTTTGCAAGCTCAGAAGAAAGCCTTGACCAGCTACACCTTGAACCAGCCACTTCTATTATGAGCGTTATTGAAACCCTAACCCAATTAGAAGAGAAATTAGGCAATAATAACCCTGAAATAGCATCTATCTTAGCTGAACAAAAAGCCATAAATACCAAAGTTCAGCCAATAGGAAATGATAAGGTTTTTAGCTTCCTTGATTATTTAGGTAGTTTACCGGCTTCAAATTTAAAGCTTATTTTAAAGAAGATTAGCCGTGAAGAATTAGGCTTATTATTTTCTACTTGTAAAATGCTAAAAGCAGTTAAGCTACTTGAACAACTAAAAATTATTTTTCCAGAAAAGATTTTTCAGCAATTTGAAAAAAATTGCCCTGCAAGGGTTGAAGAACATCAGGTGCGCGGCCTACTTAACAAGCTTAACCGTGAACTAAAAGAGCTACAAACCTTGCTAAAAAACAGGAAGCAACCATGAGCCTTAATCTAAAAATAACCAATGACTCACTAGAACTGCAAGATAAGACTCTGGCATTGCAGCTAAATTTTCATCAAAGCTTACAGCTTCTAAATGCAATTGACCAAGCCTTAGCTAACCTTGAAGAAAACAATAATGAAGCTAAGGCTAATGAACTAGAAACACTGGAAATAATTAAATATTTTTACTCTAGTTTAGTTGAAAGCTTAATGTTGTTAGGCACCAGAGACAGGCAACTGTTTTTAAGCGATGCATCACCCAGTGCTTTAACCTGTTTAATGTACTTATTTAAAGGTAAGCCTGCTGAACAACTTTTACGTGACAACCTATCTCAACGACGCATTAACCAAATAGAAGATGAGCTAAATTACTTTAAGTTAGACCTTAACAAACTATTGGATGAGTTTTTGCTGCCTTTTTTTACTAGCTTAAACCACCGGTTAAAAGAGAAAGAAATAACCTTACAAGACCCAAAAGGTATTTATTTTAAGGCAAATTATTAACTTCTAAACGCTGTAATGCTGTTTCAAAGTCGGTAACCACTTGAAGGTTTTCTGTGTGGTAAGTAAGGGTTAAGACTAGGCTACGGTTTTGTTCTAATTGCAGCATGTATTGCACCAGACGCGTGTTAGGCACATCGCCTGCATAAGACAATACAAAAGCAGGGTAGTTTTGTATGCTTTTTCCTTCACAAGTGTCTAGTTGCACATTGCGCCCTAGTGTACGGCTAAGCAAACTTGGCAAAGCAGCACAGGTTGACTTTATTTGTGCAGCAGCTTCAGGCACCTGGTCATGCGTTTCTAACAAAGTAATGTTGTCATAAAAGCCTTCAGCATTTTTAATTTTTTGGGTGTTAAAAATAAGTTCTAGCCCCCCATCACGCATTTTTTTTGATAATTCAGCCCTTCCCTGTATTTTTGAATTAGGAACAGGTTCAATAAAAGCCTCGGCATCATCAACAGCATTCAGTTCAGAAGTGGTTAACAAACGCCAATTATCGGGCAAATAAAGGGTAACACCAAAGCGACTGAGCATTTTTTTTTCAGCTAAAACACTAGTGGCAGCCATTAATAAAACACTTAAAAAAACAATAAAGCGCACTGCCATCTCCAAAATAAAAATAGGCTAATTAAAAATTGCACTCATCTTAAAACGGCTTATTGCTTAAAAACACCCGTTTCTTAAGAATATTTGCTTTAAGTTTACCGTTTGCTACCAGCGTTAATGCTGGTAGCAGCAGGTTAAGAGGTTAACGGGTAAGAATAGACACATCTTCCGCTTGTAAGCCTTTTTCGCCTTCCACAGAAGAGAACTTCACTCTTTGCCCTTCACGTAAAGTGCGGTGGCCTGAACCACGAATGGAGCGAAAATGTACAAAAACTTCACCACCTGAATCGCGAATAATAAAGCCATAACCTTTATTAATATTAAACCACTTAACTATGCCTTCCTCACGACTTTCATCTGAATCTAAATCTTGCTCTTCATTAAAAGCATAGGCTGAATCGTAGTTAATTTGCTGTGCCTTAGCTCGTAACAGCTCATTGAAAGTGGCCGCCAAGAAAATAAGAGCAAACGCCATTAGGTAGATTTTGATTACAGCAGAAGTGTCGAAGGGGAACTCTGGTGAAGCAAGTAGTACAGGTAGCAAGACAGGGGCAAGCAAAGCAACTAGAAGACTCACCAGAACATTTCTTATCAGTGTATTATTCAACATAGAGTTTCTCTAAATCCAAGGTACTAGGAAAAAAAAGGTAAACGGTACTTATAGACCGGCACACATTATAACCACGTCTTACGACAAATGCTTATACAAGGTAAGGGGTTAAGTGACATGGCGCAATACGAAGAACGTCTGATAAGCATCGAGTCGCAACTGGCTTTTCAAGATGACCTGATTGAACAGCTCAATCAGCAGGTAATTTTACAGCAGCAAGACTTACTGATGCTGCAAGAACAGCTGCGTTTAATGGCACAGCGTTTTAAAGAACTAGAGCAAACCAGCGAGCAACAAGGCGACCAACCATCGGCAGAAGATGAAAGACCGCCGCATTATTAATCCTAACTCCCTCACAATTAATACTAGCTTCCCACACCCAAGCAATTCAGTGAATTAGGGCGCTATTCATGCTTAATGAATAGCTAGCCCTTAAAGGTATTGTTCAGCTCTATTTCTTCCTGAGTTTTTGGCTTTATATAAAGCTATGTCTGCCTGCCTGTAAATATTGGATATAGAACTACCTGAATAGGACTCAGCCACACCTAAGCTAAGCGTTACCTTTATATTGTTGTGAAAGCTTGCA
>JAAYGA010000198.1 GCA_012727935.1 Pseudomonadaceae bacterium
TAGTTTTGGTAATTAAAATTTAGCTGTATTTTGAAGTAATTAAAAAACTTCCGTTAACCACGGAAGTTTTTTTTAAGGTTTTTTTAAAACATGCGTTTGATTTATCTGTAACTTAAGCTAAGGTAAGTAAAAGGGTCCACACAAAAATAATAGGATGCTTACCGAGGGTTGAACAATGTTAAAAGCATTTCTAATGCCGGGCATGGCTTTTATGAACCGCCTGGTTTACTTCCAAAAATTCACCTTAATTGCTTTATTGTTTTTACTGCCATTAATTGTGCTAAGTAGTGTGCAAACAAAACAACTTTGGAGCGATTTACGCCAATTACAGCATGAACGCTATGGCTTAAGTTTGCAGGCTGAAGTTCTGCAATTAATCGCTTTATCTGAACAATACCGTGACCTAGCCGCTTTAGCTGACAGCCGAGAAACACCAGAGTTACGTGGACAGCTTAAAGAGTTAAGTAAGGCTTGGTTGCAACGTTTTAGTTATTTGCAGCAGGTGGCTAAAGAAAAACTCCCCGATGCAAACCTACAGCTGGCTTTAGAGGGATTAGAGCAAAAGGCAACGGTTTTATTTGGCCCACAGCAGCGTTTAGGCAGCCCTAATATGGCGTTAATGCACTACCAGCCGCTAGTTAATAACACCACTCATCTGCTGCAAATTTTACGCCAAAGTAGCGATTTAATGCGCGATTCACGCACTGAAGTACAACTGTTGCAACTGTTATTAAATAACCAATTACCTAGCCTTTTGGCAAGTATTAGCCAAGGGCGTAATTTTGGCAGTCAGGTTTTGCTGCAAAAATTTATGGATTCCATTAGTAGCACTGAGCTTGATAGCGCCGTTGACCAATTAGGCCGACAAAAAATTAGCTGGCAAGAAAGTATGGATGGCCTAATTTTTAGAGCGCCTGAAATGGCAAAGGATTTACAACTACTGGGCGATCAAGTGATTAAATCATTAGATGACTTTCAAGTTAAGTTGGAAGAAGAGGTGTTGTTTGCTGCTAGTTTTGATGGTGGTTGGGAAGGTTTTTACCAGCAGGGCTTAGTTACACAAAAGGTAATTTTAAACGTGGGTTTTGAGCTTATTCAGCGTTCCGATGTTTATTTGCAAGCAGCAGAAGCAGGTCAAGCCAAGTACTTATGGACTATGGGCATTTTATTACTGTTACAAGTTTTGGCTATTGGTTACCTTTATTCTTGTTTTTACGTTTCTATTCACAGCAATATGCGTAGTTTATTAGGTAGTGTGAAAGTGCTGGCCAGTGGTGATTTGCGTGTGGCACCTGAAGCGGTTAGTCGTGATGAAACCGGCGTATTAACTGAAGCCTTTGCCAGCATGGCGGCCAGAATGCGAGAGCTAGTATTTACGGTTAGAAACAGTGTTGAACAGGTAACGCAACAGGCCAACTTAGTGGCTGTTTCTGCGGGTCAGGCACAGCAAACCAGCCGCATTCAACAACAAGAAACCGAGCTGGTTGCCAGTTCTATGAACCAAATGAGCGCCACCGCTGGAGAGGTAGCAGAACATGCCGCCGATGCCGCAGCAACGGCTGTTCAAGCACGTCAGCAAGCTGAGCAAGGCCAATATTTAGCCGGTGCAATGAGTGAGCGAATGGAAGGTTTGGCAAGTTCGTTACAAGATGCTGCCAGTGCAGGTAAATCTTTGGTTGAACGCAGTTCGCGCATAGGCAGTGCGTTAGAGGTTATTCAAGCCATTGCCGAACAAACCAATTTGCTGGCGCTGAATGCTGCCATAGAAGCCGCGCGCGCCGGTGATGCTGGGCGAGGTTTTGCGGTAGTGGCCGATGAAGTGCGTTCGTTAGCCAGCCGCACCCAGACGTCGACTCATGAGATAGCAACAATTATTGCTGATTTGCATCAAGGGGTAGACAGCGTGGTGGAATACATAGAAAAAAGCTATGAACAAGCCGAATTAACCGCTGAACAGTCGCAGCAAGTAAGTGATGCTTTAAGTTATATTTTGCAAGCAGTGCAGCAAATAGATGCTAAAAACCAGCAGATAGCCACTGCAGCAGAAGAACAATCGGCGGTGGCTAACGACATAGACACCAACCTTAGTCGTATTCGTGAAGGGGCTAATGAAAGTGCAGAAGGTGCTAAAGCAACCGCTAGTTCAAGTCAGGCTTTGTCGGCAACTACTGAACAATTACAGCTAGCGATTAGTGCTTTTCGGGTGGGTTAATGAGGAATTAACACAAATAAAAGCTTGGTATTTCACCTTTTGTCTTAGCCCTCGGAGCTTGTCAGTTTCGGGGACTACCTGTATTGTCTTATCTTTCAAAATTACTCCATTTTTTTCCTAAAGCAACATCATAATAAAATATTGAGGGAGACAAGTATGCGTCTAATTCTATTAGGAGCACCGGGTGCAGGCAAGGGTACACAGGCTCAACACATTTGTGAAAAATTCGGTATTCCACAAATATCGACTGGCGATATGCTACGTTCTGCAGTGAAAGCCGGTACAGAAATGGGCTTGAAGGCCAAAGAAATTATGAACGCCGGTGGTTTGGTGTCAGATGATATTATTATTGGTTTGGTTAAAGACCGTATTAATGAGCCAGATTGCGCCAAAGGCTTTTTGTTTGATGGTTTCCCAAGAACCATTCCACAAGCTGATGCCATGAAAGAAGCCGGTGTTAAGTTAGATTACGTGGTTGAAATTGCGGTTGAAGATGAAGCCATTGTTGAACGCATGGCAGGTCGTCGTGTTCACCCAGCTTCAGGCCGTACTTACCACCTAGTTTACAATCCGCCTAAAACTGAAGGTAAGGATGATGTAACTGGTGACGATTTAATTCAGCGTGAAGACGATAACGAAGCTACTGTTCGCCATCGCTTAACGGTTTACCATGACCAAACTGCGCCCTTGGTTGAATATTACCAAGCTTGGGCTAAGCAAGATGCAGAACTTGCACCTGCTTATTCTCAGGTAAAAGGTGTGGGCAGTGTTGATGATATTCGCGACCAAATTTTTAAAGTGTTGGGTGCTTAAACTCTAATGACTTGCATACTGGCTTTAGATACTTCAACCGAGGCAGGATCGGTTGCTCTGTGGCACAAGGGTGAGGTGTTGGAAGATTTTCAACTTTTGCCTCGCCAGCAGGCGCAAGCTTTGTTGCCGCAAATTAAAGGTTTGATGAATAAAGCTGGTATAGCATTAAGCCAAGTCGATGCCCTAGCTTTTGGGCGTGGGCCTGGCTCTTTTACGGGTTTGCGTATAGCAGCAGCCAGTATTCAAGGTTTAGCTTTGGCTTTAGATCGCCCCGTTATTCCTGTTTCAACGCTTGAAGCTATGGCTTGGACAGCAATGAACCAGCAGGGCGTTAATAAAGCTTTAACCTTAATTGATGCACGAATGGATGAAGTTTATTGGTGTGCTTGGCAAAATGAAGCCGGTTGGCCAGTCGCTTTAGTGGCTGAGCAATTAAGTGCGCCAGAAGTGGTTAGTTTGCCCGATGCAGCTAGTCCTGCAATGGATTGGGTTTTAGTGGGTTCAGGTGCTTGTTATGCAGAACGACTAGCAGCCAGTGTTAAAGCCAAGTTGGAACGTCAGCTGCCTGAAATTCTACCTTCGGCAAAAGCGATTGTTTATTTAGCACACCAAGCTTGGTTGCGCGGCGAGCTAGTGGATGCCGCCGATGCTGTGCCTATCTACCTTCGCGACAAGGTAACTCACGGTAGTTAATCCGTTATGATGCGTATTCATGGCCCTTTACCAACGCGTTTGCCGCTGGCTCCTAAGCGGCGTAATCCTAAACCCAACAGTATTAATGATGGGCAGGAACAACCTTCTTCTGCAAATACTGCTGGGGTTGCGCGTTTTGAAGCGGAAGTTGAATACATTGCTGCCGGTGAAACTTTTAACTTTGAAGTAAGAGAGTTGTCTGCTGCTGCGCGCAGGGCTTTAAAAGGCTATTGGGCTGTGACTCAGCAGGGGCAGTTTAAATGGCAACGAATTGATATTTATGTATAAAACAACGTTATGTGTGTTGTAACCCCTTCCAGTGTTTTAGTTTCTTCTGCAAACTTTCCTTTAGCTAATTTTTGGGCTGAACAGCTTAATTTACCTTTAGTTACTAGTGAGCCTGCTGCTGGTCTTTACCTTATTTATGATGACCAAGGTTTGGCTTTGGCGCATGCTGATTTACCCAGCATTCACCCAGTGCGTGTCGATTTTTCGGCTGGCGCTATGGCACACCGTTTACAACAAGGTGGTGGCCGTGGGCAGGCTTTGGCAAAAGCGTGTGGTTTAAAAGCAGGTATTACGCCAAGGGTGTTAGATGCAACCTTGGGTTTGGCTACCGATGCGGTGGTGTTAACTTCTTTGGGCTGCCAAGTGGTGGGCATTGAACGCCACCCTTGGGTTGCTGCTTTGGTACAAGATGCCTTGCAGCGCGTGGCCAGCATTTCTGAATTATCTTGGTTAGAAGAACGCTTTCAATTATTGGCGGGTGATTCTACGCAAGGCATGGCAGCTTTGGCTGCTGCGGCTAGTTTTAAGCCGCAGGTGGTTTATTTAGACCCTATGTTTCCTAGTAGTGAAAAAACCGCTCAGGTTAAAAAAGAGATGCGTTTTTTCCGTGATTTAGTTGGGCAAGATTTAGATGCTGGCTTGCTGTTAGAACAGGCATTAGATTTAGCTAGCCACAGAGTGGTAGTTAAACGCCCTAGAATAGCACCGGAACTTGCGGGTAAAAAGCCAACTTTTAGCTTAGTTGGTAAGGCAAATCGCTTTGATATTTATGCCTTGCATTCCTTGCAGGGCAAATAATATTAGCGGCGACGGTTCTTTTTAAGTTTACCAACTAAAGGCTTGGTTTTAGGTTTTTCTTCAGGTGCGTTTATCTGGCAATAAATATCAAGCAGTAGGTCAGGCAGTTGTTTGGCAAGTTGTTCCATTAGCTGCGGGTCTTCTTCTATTTCAATAAACTCTTCTTCGTCAGCAAAAAGCCCAGACAAGGCCATTATCGGTATTAGCAATTCTGCTATGGCGTGTTCATTGGCGGCAAACCAAGCTTCTTCTTTTTCAAAAACTGCTTGCATAAAACCTGCACACCAGTCGGCTAGTTCGTTTTCATCGTCTTCGGTTGCCATTTCCAAATCAAAAGGCAGTTCAACGCCTCCGCCTTGGTAAAAGCCTTGACGTGCTGCTGTGGCTGCAAGGGTAAGGAGTTCGGTTAATTGCTCACCTTTAGCGCCTTCAACGGGCTTGCTAATAAGCTGTTTTAGCCAGTTAGCCACATCAAATTCAGCCGGTTGTAGTGCTTGGGCGGTAAGGTAGCCTAGGGTTACAAATAAGTCGGCATCTTCCTCTTCACTGTAAAAAACTTCTAATAGTTCATCTAGCTGTTCTAGCTGTTCGTCATTGAGTAACATCTGGGGTAATTCATTGTCTTGGTTCATTGCTGCCTCTTAAATTAATTGGGGTGGGTTGTAATAAGGGTTAAGTGTGCAAATGTCTTTAAATGTGTCATTACAAAGTGAGCTAGGTTTACGATTACGCTCTAAAGTATTGAGCTGCTACGCTCTGGCGGAACAATATTACCTTAAATCCTTCTCGCGCCCCGAGCTTCTTATTAATTTACGTGGGCGGAGTGCAGGAATTGCAGAATTACAAAATAATCGGTTGCGTTTTAATGCGGTCTTATTGCAAGAAAATGAAGTAGCATTTCTAGCTGAAGTGGTGCCGCACGAAATAGCACACCTTTTAGCATGGAAAATTTATGGCCGGAACATTCGCCCACATGGCAATGAATGGCAACAAATTATGCAGCAGGTATTTGAATTATCGCCTTCAAGAACCCACCGTTTTGATGTTCAACGTTCAGCTAAAATGGGCTATTTTTATGGCTGTGCTTGCGTTGATAAAAAGCACGCTTTAACCATAAGAAGGCATAACCGAATAATGAATGGTCAGGGTTATATCTGTTTACTTTGTAAAAGCCATTTACGCTTTCTTGAGGTTGATGACAGCCTAGTGGGCAGGTGACTAACCAGTCCGTGTTTTAAGTTGTTGATTTTAAAGGTTTTTTTATTGCTACCAAGGTCTAATATTATTGGACGGTATTAGCAATGTATAACTTAACCCAGTATTTCAAGATAAAAACAATCCACCCAGGCACAGAGGCTGAGTCTGATGAGCGAACAACAAAAAATATACCCAGTAACACCTGAGCTAGCAGCAAGCGCATGGATAAATAAAGAACAATATGCAGCCATGTACAAAGAATCAATTGAAAGCCCTGACACTTTTTGGGGCGAGCAAGGAAAGCGCATTGATTGGATTAAACCCTACACTAAAGTTAAAAACACCAGCTTTGATCCGCACAACGTTGATATTCGTTGGTATGAAGACGGCACACTTAATGCGTCTTACAACTGCCTAGACCGTCACTTAGAAAAAAATGGCGATACTGTTGCTATCATTTGGGAAGGTGACAGCCCCAATGAAGATAGAAAAATTACTTACCGCGAGCTTTATCACGAAGTTTGCCGTTTTGCCAATGGCTTAAAAAAGCTAGGCGTTAAAAAAGGTGAAGTTGTTACGCTTTACATGCCTATGGTGCCTGAAGCAGCCATTGCTATGTTAGCTTGCGCCCGTATTGGTGCGGTTCACTCGGTTATTTTTGGTGGTTTCTCGCCAGATGCTATAGCAAGCCGTGTGGTTGAATCTGCCTCTCGCGTAGTCATTACTTCAGACGAAGGTTTTCGTGGTGGTAAGCACGTTCCACTAAAAGAAAACGTAGACGATGGTTTGAATAATCCCAATGTTAAAACAGTTGAACACGTCGTTGTTCTTAAGCGTACCGGTGGTCATGTTGACTGGCATGAAGGCCGTGATGTTTGGTGGCACGAATTAATTGAAGACTGTGCTGACGAATGCCCTGTTGAAGAAATGAATGCTGAAGATCCTTTGTTCATTCTGTTCACTTCAGGCTCTACGGGTGCGCCTAAAGGTTTGAAGCACACGACGGGCGGTTATATGGTTTATGCCGCCATGACACACCAATACATTTTTGACTATAAGCAGGGCGAAGTTTACTGGTGTACTGCCGACGTGGGTTGGATTACTGGCCACACTTACATTGTTTATGGTCCACTAGCCAACGGTGGCACCACGCTAATGTTTGAAGGTGTGCCTAGCTACCCAGATTATGGCCGCTTTGGTCAGGTTTGTGACAAGCACCAGGTTAATATTTTCTATACTGCGCCTACTGCTGTACGTGCCTTAATGGCGCAGGGCGATAACGTAATGGATAGCTCAACACGTAGTAGCATTCGTTTGCTAGCTTCTGTGGGCGAGCCTATTAACCCAGAAGCTTGGGAATGGTATTACCGCATTATGGGTAACAGTAATTGCCCCATTATTGATACCTGGTGGCAGACAGAAACCGGCGGTATTTTAATTGCGCCGCTGGCAGGTGTAACCGACCTTAAACCCGGTTGTGCTTCTATTCCTTTCTTTGGTGTGCAGCCAGCTTTGGTTGACTCTGAAGGCCAAATTTTAGAAGGCGCAACGGAAGGTAACTTGGTTATTACTAACTCTTGGCCGGGGCAAGGGCGTTCCATTTGGGGCGATCATGAACGTTTTGTACAAACCTATTTTACTACCTACCCAGGTTTGTATTTTACTGGTGATGGTTGTCGCCGTGATGCCGATGGCCTTTACTGGATTACTGGCCGCGTTGATGATGTTATTAACGTCTCTGGTCACCGTATGGGTACTGCTGAGGTTGAATCGGCGATGGTTGCTCACCCAGCTGTTGCTGAAGCCGCTGTAGTGGGTTACCCGCACGATATTAAAGGCCAAGGTATTTACGTTTATGTCACACTAACCGATGGCTTTGATGCCAGCGATGAACTGAAAAAAGAACTGGTTAAGTGGGTGCGTAAAGAAATTGGCCCTATCGCTTCGCCTGATATTATTCAATTCTCTGCTGGCTTACCAAAAACCCGTTCAGGTAAAATTATGCGCCGTATTCTGCGTAAAATTGCTGCTAACGAAACGGACGGTTTGGGTGATACCAGCACCTTGGCTGATCCATCAGTAGTTGATGATTTAATTGAAAACCGTTTAGTTAAATAATATTTAACACCTATAAAATTGTTTGGTATTGCTCTTGCCCCACTTAAGTGGGGCTTTTTTTTATAGATGGAAATACAAGGTAAGTTAGATTGCTCCTTGATTATTCAGGGTAGGAATATAATAATGCGTAAAGTTTTTACTGCTGAACTGGAGGTTAGTGAATGGCTTTACGCCAAAAAATCATTGTTGCGGACGATCATCCTTTGTTTCGCGCCGCATTACAGCAGGCCGTTCGTCAGGCTTTAAGTGATGCTGAAATTGTTGAAGCAGACACCCTTGAAGCGGTTCATCAAGCCGTTGCAAATAACCCTGATGCTGACTTAATCCTGTTAGATTTACACATGCCCGGAGCCCATGGTTTTTCAGGCCTAGTTTTTTTACGGGGAGTTAATCCAGGTATTCCAGTCGTCGTTGTATCAGGCAGTGAAGAGAATAATGTAATTCGTCGTGCGATTGACTATGGCGCTTCGGGTTTCATTCCTAAATCTTCCTCCTTAGATACCATTGCAGCAGCAATACGCCAAGTTATTGAAGGTGAGGTTTGGATTCCACCTGAAATGATTGATCATATGGACGAAATTAGTGAAGAAGAAGCACGCTTTGCCGATGCCTTGTCTTCCTTAACACCCCAACAGTTTCGTGTTTTAAATATGCTCACTGAAGGCTTGCTGAATAAGCAAATCGCCTATGAGTTAGATGTTTCTGAAGCAACTATAAAAGCCCACGTAACGGCTATTTTACGAAAACTAGGTGTGCATTCGCGTACTCAAGCGGTTATTGCAGCTAAGCGCCTAGAAGTAGAAGCGCCTAGAGTGGCTAATTAGCTTTTGACTTTTACTTTACCTGCAGGCGCTTACGCGTCTGTAGTAATCGGGTAATCATCGCTCTTAGTGCCGCTGGCTTTACTGGCTTATGCAGTAGTAAAAAGCCAGCTTCACTTACTTCATCGGCTATTTCGTCGGTTCGGTCTGCGGTAATAATAATGCCGCTAACTTTTTCACCTAAGTAATTTTCAATTGCTTTTAATGCCATAACCCCTGTTTTATTGTTATTTAGGTGGTAATCGGCTAAGAAAATTTCCACTCCAACTTCTTGTGATTTAAGTAAGCTTAAGGCTTGCTGCTGGTCTGCTGCTGTAGTGACTTGGCATTTCCAGCCTTCTAGCAAGGCTTGCATCCCTTCTAAAATAAGCGGTTCATTGTCGATACAAAGAATCTCTAGGCTTTCTAGGGTATTAAAGCTGCGCTTACCCGGTAAAAAATTACTGCTGTGTTTTTGGGCGGCAACCTTGGGCACGGTAACTGAAAAAACGGTGCCTTTGCCATAAACACTGCGTACTTGAATAGGGTGATTTAACACCTTGGACATGCGGTCGGCTATTGATAACCCCAAACCTAACCCTTTTTCATTGTGTTTATCTGGGGTGTCTAAGCGCCTAAATTCTTGAAAAATCTCTCCTATACGGCTTTCAGGTATGCCAGGACCAGTGTCCCAAACTTCAATGCGTAGCTGGTCTTTTAAATGGCGACAACCAATTAATACCCGCCCTTCACCCGTGTAACGTAAAGCATTAGATAAAAAGTTTTGTAGAATACGGCGCAGCATTTGTGGGTCACTTTTTACCCAAGCTTTAGTTTTTATGCGGTGTAAATCAAGCTCACGATTACTTGCCATAACACTAAATTCAGCTTTAAGCGGGTCTAAAATTTCACTGATAGGGAAGTCACTAATTTTAGGCAAAATAGCACCAGCATCAAGTTTAGAAATGTCTAACAAGGTACTAAGTAGTTCTTCAGCCGCTTTAAGTGAATTATCAATATGGTTGGTGGTTCTTTGTAATTCAGGTTCTTTTACTTGGTTGGCAAGTGCTGAAGTAAAAAGACGAGCAGCATTTAAGGGCTGTAATAGATCGTGGCTAGCGGCGGCTAAAAAGCGGGTTTTAGAGGTGTTAGCATCTTCTGCTTGTTGTTTAGCAAGGCGCATATCTTCTTCGGCTTTGGCTCTAACTTGGTTTTCTTTAAACAAGGCTGAGTTTGATTCTGATAAAGCTAGGGTGCGTTCTCTAACCCTTTCCTCTAGGTTTTCATTGGTTTCTTGTAGAGCAATTTCCATTAAGCGCCGTTCAGTAATGTCTTGGTAGAGTGCAAAAAAGCCTAACACTTCACCTGTTTCTGCTAGGTGGGGGGTGTAAGTAACCAAGGCATAGCGGAAATTACGGTTTTTTCCAGTGAGTTCAAGTTCAAAAGTTTGCCTTCGGCCTGCTAAAGCAGCACGAATATAAGGGCTGCGTTGTTCATATTCGAGTTTATTCATTACGCTGTAAACGGCTTTACCTATGACTTGATTGCGGTCAATTCCTAGGGCTTCTTCATAAGCGCGGTTAGTAAAAAGGTAGTTAAGGTTAGTGTCAAAATAGGCAATTAATGCAGGCACGTTATCAGTGTAAATACGAATATTATTTTCTGATTGAATCAGTGCTTCTTCTATTTCTTTTTGTTGGCTAATGTTTTGGTAGCTGTAAACAAAACCACCGCCAGGCATAGGGTTGCCTTGAATTTCTAGTACAGAACCATCTTTACGGTAGCGTATGTAACGGTGTGATTCACCATCACGAATGTTTTCTATTAGCTGCTGCACATGGGTTTCTGGATCACCCGGGCCATATTCACCTGATTCAGCGTTATAGCGAAAAATTTCTAATGCTGGGCGGCCTACACGAATAAAATTATCGGGAAAGTTAAATAGCTCTAAGTAGCGTTGATTCCAAATAACTAGGTTAAGGTGTTGGTCTACAACGCTAATGCCTTGTGAAAGGTTTTCAATGGTGGATTGTAATAAGCTGCGGTTGAATTCCAGAACTTGTGAGGCTTCATCGACAATCGAAATCACATCAGAAATCTTAATTTCTTTACCCTGTAAAGCAGAGCTCATGACGATACGTGCTGAAGATGCGCCAAGCACCCCAGCCAGTAGCCGCTCGGTAAACTGAATAAGCTCTATGCTAGCAGGGTCTTCATCTTTTAAAGGCTGTTGATCACGCTTACTAGCATAGTCACTAAAGGCTTTTTGGACGCTTTCAGTGCCTACAAATCTTTCTGCTAAGTCGCGCAAATCACCAAGCTTGGTAGAGCCTTTCCAAAGACGGGATGTTTTAACGGGCTTAAGTTCTAGGTTGTCTACAAAGGCTGAAGCTTGAATGCGGTCTATCATTCTTTGTGGGGTTAGGCGTGAAACTAGAATGTAAATGGCTAGGTTGCTGCCAATACTCCAAAAAATTCCTTGGGTAAAAAAGCCTTCGCCAGACAAGCCAAAAAGGCTGGTGGGCCTTAGCCAAGTAATGCCTAGTGGGCCATTGTTTAAAAGTTGGCTACTAACAATTTCAGCCGCACCTAAGCTAGGTAAAAGCAGTGTATAACACCATAAAACACCTCCTACAACTAGGCCAGCAGTTGCACCCCAGCGGTTACCACCCTTCCAAATGATTCCACCTAAAGCTGCGGGTGCAATTTGGCCTATAGCAGCAAAGGCTAGAAAGCCGGTGGCTGCAAGGGAATTGAATTCGGCAATGGTGCGGTAGGTTAAATAGGCTAACAGCATAATGGTTAGCATGGTTAGGCGACGAGTACGTAATACAAAACGCCCAAAGCTTTGGTGAGAACTGTTGTTTGTCCAACGGTATTTTAACAAGGCAGGAATAACAATCTCGTTAGAAACCATAATGCTAACTGCAACCGTGGCCATTATGGCCATGCTAGTAGCGGCTGAAAAACCGCCTATGTAGGCTAATAAAGCCAGCCAGCCATGATCAAAAGCAAGCGGTAATGTTAAGACGAAGGTATCGGGTTCTACCCTGCCATCGGGAAAGGTCATTAACCCTGCTGTGGCAATGGGCATCACAAAAAGTGCAAATAAAATTAAATAGAGAGGTAAAAACCACCGAGCATAACGGGCATCGTTACGGTGGGCATTTTCTACTACGGTAACGTGAAACATGCGGGGCAAAAGAATAACTGCCAACATGGCAAGTAGGGTTTGAGCAATAAAACCTTGGGTAAAGTTTTCAGTATTTAGTTGCGATTCTAATAGCTGAAAAAATTCAAATTGGTACATAAGGTTATTAAAGCCACCAAAAAATTTCCAAGTAACAAAAACACCTACCGCTAGAAAAGCAAAAAGTTTAATTAGTGATTCAAATGCTATGGCACGTAATAAACCTTCATGGTGTTCGGTGGCATCTATGTGGCGCGTGCCAAACAGAATAGTAAAAACAGCCAGTGCAAGGGCTACAAAAAAAGCGGTGTCAGAAAAAAAAGGGGTTAGGGTATTTTTAGTGGGCAAGGGTTGTGGGAAGTGGGTTAGTACATCATAAGCCATAGTCACCGATTTTAACTGCAAGGCTATGTAGGGTAGGGTTCCAACTAGTGCAAAACCAGTCACCATAATGGCTAGGGGTTGCCATTTACCATAGCGCGAGGCAATGAAGTCGGCTATAGACGTTAAGTTATTGGCTTTACTAACTCTAAAAATTTTACGAACCAGTGGCCAAGCAAATAAATAAGTAAGAATAGGGCCTATAAAAATACTTAGGTGTAGCCAACCTCCGCCCGTAGCCTGCCCCACGGCACCATAGAAAGTCCAAGAAGTGCAATAAACAGTTAAGGCTAGGCTATATATCCAAGGGCGGCTTTGTGCTTGGTAATGTTTGCGTGCTACACGGTCACCTTGCCAAGCAATGGCAAAAAGAACTAGAAGGTAAGCCAAGGAATATAATATAAGTTGCCAGCCAGCAAACATGGTGTTTCTCTCGGTATAAGCAGATTTAGCCTAGCTAGAGGTAAATCTTAGTTAAAATTAGGTACGTTTATTCGGTGCTTATTGTGTGTAGAAAAGCTAAACAGGTAAACAATAAAAAATTATGGTTAATTATTTTATTTAAATTGCGGCTTTTTTTTAGCATTTTTTTCTTAAGCTATTGTTTTTTATAGGTATTGTTTTGTTTTTCTTGGTAAGCCAGTTTTGTTAAGACTAAGGTCGGGGGTTTATTCATAGCATTATTTTTGCAAAATGCCACCTAGGAATTATTTCAAAGGATTAGAATTCCTAATCTCTAAATAACAATAAGCGGAGAATACACATGGTGGATGAAAAAACACAAAGAGACCGTGCTTACTGGCGTGCCAACCTACGCCTTATCATAGGTATCTTAATTGTATGGGCAACAGTTTCATACGGCTTTGGCATTTTGTTAAGACCTCTTCTAATGGGAATTTCCATTGGTGGTGCTGACATGGGTTTTTGGTTCGCTCAACAAGGCGCAATTTTAACTTTCTTAGGCTTAATCTTCTTTTATGCAATAAAGATGAATCAGCTGGATAAAAAGTTCGGCTTGGAGGACTAAGAATGAGTCAATTTACGATTAACATGCTGTTTGTAGGTGCGTCTTTTGCGCTCTACACTTGGATAGCTATTTGGGCTCGCGCTAAGTCTACTAAAGAGTTCTATATTGCTGGTGGTGAAGTTCCACCGATGATGAACGGTATGGCTACTGCTGCTGACTGGTTGTCTGCTGCTTCCTTTATTTCTGTAACAGGTCTTATCTCTGTTGGTTATGTGAACTCTTCGTTCATTATGGGTTGGACAGGTGGTTATGTTCTACTTGCAACCTTATTAGCACCTTACCTACGCCGTTTTGGTAAGTACACAGTGCCAGATTTCGTTGGTTCACGTTACGACAGTAAAGCAGCTCGTTTAGTTGCTGTTATTGCTTTGATTGTTGTTTCTCTAACCTACGTTATTGGTCAGATGACGGGTGCTGGTGTTGCCTTTGCTCGCTTCCTAGAAGTAAGCAGCACAACAGGTCTAATCATTTCATCTATCGTTGTGTTTTTCTATGCGGTACTTGGTGGTATGAAAGGCGTTACCTACACTCAGGTAGCCCAGTACGTTGTACTTATCCTTGCTTTTACTATTCCTACTGTATTCATTTCTTTACAGTTAACAGGCCATGTATTGCCTCAGTTAGGTTTTGTTGGTACTCACACCGAGTCTGGCGTGCCTTTACTGCATAAACTGAACGAAGTTGTACGCGAACTAGGTTTCCAAGATTACACCGCTGATGTTTCTAACAAGTGGAATATGTTCTTGTTCACCCTAACGCTAATGGTAGGTACTGCTGGTTTACCTCACGTTATCATTCGTTTCTTCACTGTACCTAAGGTTTCAGATGCTCGTTGGTCTGCAGGTTGGGCGTTAGTATTTATTGCACTTTTCTATACTACTGCACCTCCTCTAGCTGCAATGACTCGTTTAACTTTGGTGACTGAGATTTTCCCTCAGGGTGCTGATCAGCCTGCGCTTGAGTATGAAAACCGTGCTGAATGGTTCAAAAACTGGGAAAAAACTGGCTTAATTAATTTTGATGATAAAAATGGTGATGGCCGTATTCAGTACTACAACGATAAGAATACTGCTTTCTCTGAAACAGTTGCTACTGAAAAAGGCTGGGCTGGTAACGAGCTATCAATCAACAACGATATCTTAGTATTGGCTGCACCAGAAATTGCTAACTTACCTGGTTGGGTTATAGGTTTGATTGCGGCGGGTGGTATTGCGGCGGCACTCTCAACTGCATCAGGTCTGCTCTTAGCTATCTCGTCTGCGGTAAGTCATGACTTGATAAAGAATACCCTCTATCCAGAAATATCGGATAAAACAGAAATGTTGGCGGCTCGTTTGTCGATGGTGGGTGCTATCTTAATCGCAACTTGGCTAGGTTTGAATCCGCCTGGTTTTGCGGCACAAACAGTAGCCCTTGCATTTGGTATGGCAGCCTCTTCAATCTTCCCAGTATTGATGATGGGTATCTTCTTCAAGCGTATTAATGCTAAAGGTGCGGTATCGGGTATGTTAGCGGGTTCTTTCTTCACCGTTGGCTATATCTTCACCTACCTAGGCTGGTTCTTTATTCCAGGAACGAACACCTATCCAAACACTCCTGAGTTCTGGATAATGGGTATTTCTCCTCTGTCTGTAGGTTGTATTGGTGCACTAATTAACTTTATTGTTGCCATCGGTGTTTCTTATGCAACTGAAGAGCCTTCTAAAGAACTTCAGGCGATGGTTGAGAGTGTGCGTTACCCTTAAAATGTTACAATTTAGCTCGGCAGTAATAGCTAAGTAGTTTTAAGTTTGGTGGGCTTCCGTAAGGAGGCCCACTTTCATTTAGAGGAAAAATAATGATTTGGCAGCTACTTGCAGTATTTATTTCAGGCCTAGTAGTAGGTGGGTTTGCTTATTTGTTAATCAGAATAAGCCGTAATAGGCTGCCTAGATGGATAATTCCTGTTGCTGCAGGTTTGGGTATGTTGGGTTATCAGGCTTATTATAATTATGCTTGGTATGATTTTAAGTTAGGGCAGCTGCCTGAAAGAGCCATTGTTTTGGAAGAAAAGCGCACCAGCGATTTTTTCCGTCCTTGGAGCTATGTGTATCCTGCGATTAATTATTTTACATTTATTGATGGCGATACAAGAGTGTTTGAAGAAGATGGTAAGCGTTTAGTGCAATATATCTTTTTTGAGATGCACCAAGAGCACCTAGACCGCTTAGAAAGCCAGTATTACGCACTTGATTGCACTAAGGCTGAGCAAATGAAGCTGACCGATGAAGGCGCTTTTGAACCTCCTTACATTATTGAATCTGTTGATCGGTCTGGTTTGCTTTATAAAAAACTTTGCCAATAAAAAAACTGGGTTTTTGAGACTAAAGTCCAGCTATCAGCTAGCCCAAGTGTTTGCTAAATTGAGGTGACTGCAGGATTAGGTCGCTTAATGTTCCCTAGCCTGCTCATGAATAATAATAAGGAACAAGTTCCATGAGCAATGAGTTTGACCTAACCCACCCACCCTTTGATTTACTGACTGAAGACGAACAACAGCAATTATTAACCCGTTTAGACATAGGTTACTTTAGTAATAACGAAATTATTATTGAAGCTGGCCAGTCAAGTAATCATGTTTTTGTTGTTATGAAAGGCGCTGTTGCAGAAGTTGATCCGCGTTTACAAGATAACGCAGATGGTGGTGTTATTCGTGAATATGCCCATGAAGATTTATTTGGCGCTATAAGCATTATTAACGGCTCTAGCCGTTATACCTTCCGAACGCTTGAAGAAACCATAGCTTGGCTTATTCCTAAAGCTGTATTTGAAGTTTTAATGGAAAATAATCCTGCTTTTGCTGCTTACTTTAAAAACAGCCTTACTGAAAAGTCACGCGTTATTGAAAGCCGCCGCAGCCAACAGCAAGGTGGCAGCGATATGTCGGCCTTTATGCTGGCCAAAGTAGGCAATTCAGTTATGCGTGAATCGGTAGTCTTAGATTCAGGTGTAAGCATTTTTGAAGCAACACGCACTATGCGCGAACAACATTCCGACTGTTTGTTGGTGCGTAATAAAGATGATCGCTATGGCATGGTTACCCGAACCGACTTGTTAGACGCTGTGGTGCTTAATAACCTAGATTTAACCACCGATATTTCTGAACTAGCCAGCTATGACCTCTTTCGAGTGCAAACAGAAGACTTTCTTTTTAGCGCCCTCGTATTAATGACCCGCCATAAAATTCAGCGAGTAGTGGTGTTTAATGGTTCGGAACTGGCAGGTTTGGTTGAACTAACCGATGTGCTTAGTTTCTTCTCTAGTCAATCTCACGTTATTGGTTTGCAAATTGAACGCGCAACTAACCTAGAAGAACTTGCACAGGCCGCCAAAGGCACTACAGCACTGGTTAGCGGTTTAGTGTCTCAGGGCGTTAAAATTCGTTTTGCGATGGACTTACTTAACGCACTTAACAGCCGCATTATTGCTAAAGCTTTTGAATACATTGTTCCTGTTGAATACCATGACAAGGTGTGTTTATTGGTTATGGGCAGTGAAGGCCGTGGTGAACAAGTATTAAAAACAGACCAAGATAATGCTTTAATTCTAGCCGATGATTTGGTGTGGCCTGATTGCCAAAAAGTAATGGATAAATTCACTTTAACCCTACTTGATTTTGGCTACCCGCTTTGTAAGGGTAAAATTATGGTTTCTAACCCTGAATGGGTTATGACCGAAAGTGATTGGAAGAAACGTCTAAAGAAATGGAGTAGCTCTGTTGATGGCACAGGTTTGATGAACCTAGCTATTTATGTCGACAGCTTGCCCATTGCAGGTAACAGCACTTTATTCCATCGCATTAGAGAAAACCTTCACACTGAGTTGGTTGGTAATGATGTTTTCTATTCTTACTTTGCTATGCCAATTCGTAATTTCAGTACACCGCTTACGTTTTTTGGTGGTTTAAAGCGCGGCGATGGTATTGATATTAAAAAAGGCGGTATTTTTCCCATAGTGCATGGTGTGCGTACTATGGCACTACAAAACAAAATTAAAGCGACTAATACGTTTGTGCGCTTAGAAAAACTTGTAAAGCTTAAAGTTCTTAAAAAGAGCTTTGCTGAAAACCTTGCTGAAGCACTTTCCGTGATGAGTCAACTGCGATTGCAGCAGCAATTAAAAGCTGCTGAAGGGCAAGCAGGTGCAGAGGAAGCTAACTTAATTTCTGCTGTTGAACTTAACAAACTAGATAGAGACTTGTTGCGTGAAGCCTTGCATCTAGTTAAAGAATTTAAGGCGGTAATGACTCATCGATATCACCTAGAGAGGTAAGTAAGATGGTCCTTAAAACAATAAGAACAGCCACAGACCGCTGGAGCCAAAAAAATAGTGAATTTGCCTTTGTATTTGAACCCTACACAGGCGATGAAATTATTGCTTTAGATTGCGAGATGACCAGCCTTGATACACAAAAGGCTGAATTGGTCTCTATTGCAGCCGTTAAAATTAAAGGCACTCAGGTGCTAACCAGCGATAAGTTAGATATTAAATTACAAAAACCAGAAAATTTAACCAGCGAATCCATTAAGGTGCATAGGATTCGTGGTGTCGACTTATTAGGTGGTGAAGTATTGGGCGATGCTTTAAAACAGCTACTAGAGTTTGTGGGTAATCGCCCCATCATGGGTTATAACATAGGTTATGACATAGCTGTATTAGACCGTTTTATTCGTCCGCGCTTTGGTTTTAGTTTGCCTAATAAAACCATTGAATTGTCGCAGTGTTATTTAGCTAAAATGCAGCGTGCTGTGCCAGATATAGAACCTAATTTACAATTTGAAACCATTGCTAAAAAGCTTGATGTACCTATGGTGGGTCAGCGGCATACCGCTTTGGGCGATGCTATAACCACAGCCTTAATGTATGTACGTTTATTAAATGATGCTTTGCCTGCTTAACAATAAAATGGGCAATATTTGGTTTAACTAGTTGTTTTCTTGACGTTAAAAAGCCTTCTTTATTGAAGGCTTTTTTATTTGTTACTTAAGTTTATTACTGTTTAGTTGTTATTATTTAACTGGTGTTGTTTAACTGCTGTTGCTTGAAACAGTAAAGGTTTGGAAAGGTAAAGGTTTAGAAATCATACCAACTGCCGTCAGCGTAGGGCATTAGCCATTGACGGGTAAACCAAAAGTAGCGGTTTTCTTTGGCATGTGGGGCAGTGCAGTTGTAACGTGGTCGTCCAATATGAATGTCTTTATCTGAATTAATGGTAATTTCTAGGTTGCCATCGGCTAGGGTTTTACTGCTTAGCTTAAGCAGTTGGGCATCGGGGCCATAGCAGCGGAACTGTTTAATAAGGTAGTCGCCCGGCGAAAGGGTTAGCGTTAGGGTTGGGCGGCGGTTCTTGCCATCAAGCACTGTAGATGCTGGTTGTTCATTAACTAGTGGAAAAGGCAGTGCGTGAAGCTTAGTGCGTAGGCTGCTGGGGTTAGCTGAGGTGCCATTTGCTGCGTAGCGTGGTAACGCAAATAGGCCGGTATAAGGGTTGGCAGCGCCTGATTGTTGACCAAAAGCAACGTAGCCCATTTGTTGCACTAGCTTTTGTATTTCAGGGGTATATTCACCATAAGGGTAGGCAAATATTTTGGGTACATTGCCTAGATTTTTAATAAGCTCTTGTTGGTTGCCTTCAATTTCATGGCGCACTCTTTCTAGCCAGTCGGTGTCATTTTCATTTTCTAGTTTACGAATTAAATAAGCATGACTAAGGGTGTGATTGGCGATGATGCCACCGGCCTGTTGCGCTTCTTTTAACTGCGCCCAATTCATGTAAAGAGGGTGGTTGGCGTTTACTAGGTCGGCATTTACAAAAATAGCAAAGGGCAACTCTCGGTCTTTTAGTATGGGTAGGGCTTCTTCATAGACGCTTATGTAACCATCATCAAAAGTGATTACGGCGACTTTATCGGGCATCGGGCGGCGGCGTTTTAAATGTTGTATAACACGCTCCAGAGGCCAAACTTGAAAGCCATCTTTTTTTAGCAAATCTAGGTGCTTTATAAAGTCTGAGGGCGAGGTGCTGGTGGAGGGTGGGGTGTTAGTACTAATGTGATGGTACATAAGCACTGTGGCATGGTTATAAACTGTAGGTGCTTCTTCTGCTTTAGCTGCAAAAACAGCCAGTGAGCTAAAAGCCAAACACAAAGGGAATAAATATCTTAGTAACATGGTTTGTTTCCCGGCAATTACTTAAGTAATGGGCGCAGCACTTCCATTGCTTCATTGATGGTTTGTAGTTTTTCAGCATCACCACCACGGTCTGGGTGGTGCAGCATGGCTAGTCTGCGATAGCTTAGTTTTATTTCTTTCGTAGAAACACCTTCCTGCAAACCTAAGGTTTTAAATGCTTTAGCTTTTAAGCCACCGCCACTAAAAATACTTTCTTCATGTAGGCGTTTCCAAAAGTTATTAAGTGCCGTTTCTATGTCTTGTTGGGTAGTTTTTTCTAGCATGTCCATGTCTAGGTAATAATCGCGCATGGGGTCATGTTGTTGCAATGCAGAATTACCAGGATGGTAAGTTTGTAGGTGTAAACGCACCGCAGTAATTTCTAAATGGCCTTTAGCTGTTTGCCATAAGTTGTCACGCAATTGATAAAGTGCGTTATAAAGTAAAAAGTGGGTACGAAAGAGTTTTACGTTATCACTGAAGGTATCTGCTTCTAGGTTAATGGTTCCTTTTTCGTCTAGTGCTTTTAACAGTGCATGTTCATTGATACCCTCTGGAAAAGAGCTTAAAACCTCAATTAAATCTTCAAAAAGTCTAGTTTCCTGTAACGCAGTCATAGCTGAAATTGCCTTAAATATTTTTCTATTTGGGGGGATGTTAGCAGGGCTAGGCAGGATAGAAAATGCTTTAACCCATTTACATTTTATAAGACTTTGGTTAACTTGCGTCCTTTTATCCTTAAGTGACTGGTAACGACCATGCAGGAATTACTTCCTAAAGCCCTATTAGAGTTTAATAAGTTACAAAAACGCTTGCGCCGTGAAATGGGGCAAGCCATTGCTGACTTTAACATGATACAGGAAGGTGACAAGGTTATGGTTTGCCTCTCTGGGGGCAAAGACTCTTTTACATTGCTACACGTTTTAATGGGGCTGCAAAAAAGTGCGCCCATAAGCTTTGAACTGGTGGCTGTTAATTTGGATCAAAAGCAGCCTGGTTTTCCTGAAGAAGTATTACCTAATTATTTACAGCAGCTAGGTGTGCCTTACCATATTCTTGAAAAAGACACCTATAGCATTGTAAAAGAAAAAATTCCTGAAGGTAAAACCACCTGTAGCCTATGTTCACGTTTGCGTCGCGGCAGTTTATATGGCTTTGCAGAACAAATTGGCGCAACAAAAATAGCCTTGGGTCATCACAAGGATGACATGCTAGAAACTTTGTTTTTGAATTTATTTTTTGGCGGTAGTTTAAAGTCGATGCCACCTAAGCTTTTGTCGGATGATAAAAAGAACATCATTATTCGGCCTTTAGCTTACAGTCGCGAAAAAGACATTATTGCTTTTGCTGAACAGATGAACTTCCCTATTATTCCTTGTAACTTGTGTGGTTCACAAGAAAATTTACAGCGCCAAGTAATTAAAGGCATGTTAGCCGATTGGGAAAAGCAATTTCCTGCGCGTATAGAAACTATGGCCAATGCCTTACGCAATGTTGCACCTTCTCAGCTAGCAGACACGCAAGCATTTAACTTTGCAGGGCTTGAAGAAGTAAGAGCCAAAGCTTTAGCAGACAAAATTCAGTTGCTAGACACTTTGGCTAAAGAAGCTTGAAGTTAAACCTTGAATAAAGTGGTGACTAGCCTTAGGTTATTCGTCTTCAAAAGCCATCACTGAATAAGAACTTATGCCTAGTTCTAAGAGACGTTCAATACCGCCTCGGTCAGGAAGGCTAATTAAGCTGGCAACTTCATGTACTTCAGCTTTTTGGCGGCGAATTAGTGTTGTGGCAGCAATCAGGCTGCTACCACTGGCTATAATGTCGTCAAACAAAAGCACCTTATCACCTTCGTTAATCATGCCTTGGCGCATTTCTAACGTGCGGTCACCTTTAGTGCTGGGTGCGCGTTCAAAAAGCACTTCACCGGGTTCTTCACCAAAATCTCGAATTAATACCAGTGGCAAGTTCAGGCGGTAGGCTAAAACTGCGGCAAACATGGTGCCACGTCCTTTGAGCGCAACAATGCGAGTGATTTTAGTGTTTAGGTAGCGTTGAGCTAGCTCACTGGTAATAAAATGCAAAGCACCCGTTTCATTGAGCAGTTCAGAAAAATCACGGGTGTAAGACCCTTTTTTAGGAAAGTCTTTGTGCGTTTTAATAAGCTGCTTAAGCGAAAATTCATCTAGCATTGCTACATCCCTCTTTTTATTAGGTTACTTGCACTAATTTAGTGCTGGTAGTGTTACGAGGCAACCAGTTTTTTGCCTGTTTCTATATCATAATCATTTAAATCAGCAACTTCTAATAATTCTTGCCTGTTAGTAATGTGAATTTCTTTACCATTAACAGCAATAATTTGTTTACTTTGGAAGCGTGTGAAAACGCGGCTAACGGTTTCAACGGCTAAGCCAAGGTAGTTGCCAATTTCATTTCGCGACATAGGTAAACGGAAGGTGTATTGCGAATAACCACGCCTTCTAAAACGTGCCGATAAATTAGTTAGCAAAGTAGCAACTCTTTCCTCGGCGTTTTTCTTAGAAAGTAGCAGCATCATTTGCTTGTCATCACGCAGTTCTTTACTCATGCAACTAAAAATTTGGCGGCGTAAATCGGGTAGTTCATTAGAAAGCTCTTGCAGGCGAAAAAAAGGAATTTCGCAAACTGTGGTGGTTTCTAAAGCCTTGGCTGAAACTGGGTAGGAAGCGCAATCTATGGCATCTAAACCTATTAGTTCGCTGGGAAGGTGGAAGTTGGTAATTTGTTCTTCGCCATCATTGGTCATAATGTAATTTTTTAAGCTGCCAGACCTAACAGCATAAACTGAATCAAACGAATCGCCTTGGCGAAAAAGATGCTCGCCTTTTTTTAAGGGTTGCCGCCGCTTAATAATGCTATCGAGTTGATCAATATCTTCTAAATTAAGCGACAAGGGCAGGCAGAGCGAGCTTAAGCTGCAAGTCATGCAACGGGGTTCTTTACTTAGGTTCAAGCAGCTTCCTTTTTTTTGTATTCTGCTGTTCATCACTCTACTCCGAGTTCAAAAACTAGATATAACTCAACTACTTTTACCATGAGTAAGGTAACAAGGCAATTCAGCTAGGGTTAATCCCTAATGGACTAAAGTTTTTAGCTAAGGAGTCTTTTATTAGATGATTCTGGAAAATGCTTTTTTTATGGAGTCTTGGTCTAAGTAAGCATCAAACACCATACAAATACTGCGAATTAATAACCGCCCTGCAGGTGTGATTAGCAGGTTGTTGCCTTCTATTTTAAGTAGGCCGTCGGTTTGGTGTTGCTTTAAAGTGCTTAGCTCTTTGGCAAAGTAGTCGGCAAAGTTAATTGCGTGTTGTTTAGCAAAAGCATCACCATCTAAATGAAAATGACAAATAAGCTGGTTAATAACAGCGCGACGAATAAGGTCGTCTTGATTAAGTGTTATGCCTTTAATGGTAGCAAACTGCCCTTGCCCTATTTTTGCTTCATAGCTTTGGGTGTCGTAATCGTTTTGTGCATAGGTTGGGCCTACTTGACTAATAGATGAAGTACCCATAGCAATTAAATCGCATTCTGAATGGGTGGTATAGCCTTGGAAATTGCGGTGTAAACGTCCTTCTTGCTGGGCTATGGCTAGGCTGTCTTCTGGCTTGGCAAAGTGATCCATGCCTATAAAAACATAGCCTGCTTCAACTAGGCGCGTGATGCTTTGCTCTAAAATTTTTAGCTTGTCTTCAGGGCTAGGTAAATCATCGGCGTTAATGCGGCGCTGTGCTTTAAACCTTTCGGGCAAATGAGCATAGTTAAAAATTGATAAGCGATCAGGGTTTATTTCTATCACTTCTTCAAGTGTGGCTGCAAAAGTTTCGGGTGTTTGGTGGGGCAGGCCATAAATAAGGTCTAGGTTTAATGAACGAAAGCCTAGTTCACGCGCTTGAACAATAGCGCCTTCGGTCATGTCTCTAGGCTGCACACGGTTCACTGCCTCTTGCACCTTAGGGTTAAGGTCTTGCAAGCCAAAGCTGACTCGGTTAAAGCCTAACTCACGCAGCATTGCTAGGGTATCGGGCTGAATTTCACGCGGGTCAATTTCAATGGAATAATCACCTAAATCATCATCACGTAAATTAAAACGCTTGCGGGTTTCTTGCATAAGTTGGCGCATTTGTTCATGTGATAAAAAAGTAGGCGTGCCGCCGCCCCAATGCAGCTGGTTAACTGGGCGACTGGTATCTAGGTATTTGGCTGCTAAATCCATTTCTTTAAAGAGGTGTTCTAAATAGGGTTCACAGCGGCCAGTGTCACGGGTGGCAATTTTATTACAGCCACAGTAAAAACAGATTTTGGCACAAAAAGGAATGTGAAAATAAAGTGATAAAGGGGTAGCTTTGGCATTACTGTTAATGAGTGCTTGGGTAAATTCGTTAGATTGAAAACCGTCATGAAACTGTGGCGCGGTAGGGTAGGAAGTGTAGCGAGGCCCTGCTAGGTTATAGCGGTCGACTAGCTTAGGGTTCCACTCGAAATTTTTAAGGTTTTCCTGACTCATGAGTGCGCCTCTTTGTTTAAAATTGTGTATTTTAAGTGATAGGTTTTAAATTATTTTAATTAACTAACCGATTTAACTAATGGCCAGGCCAACCAGCAGGCAAAACCAAGTAATAAAACTGCCGACATTTGCCGCCATACAGGTTGACGTAATAACGCAGTGAGCTGCCTAGCTGCGACACCCGTTACTAACAGTGTGGGCAAGGTACCCAAGCCAAAAGCCAGCATAAGCAAACCGCCATCTAAGGCGCTGCCGCTGCTTAGGGCAAGTAATAGCATGGAATAAACCAAGCCGCAGGGTAGCCAGCCCCAAATAAGGCCTATCAGCAACGCTTGGCCGGGGTTTTGTATTGGCATAAGTTTGCGTCCCAGCGGTTCTAGGTAACGCCACAGGTACTTGCCTAAGGCTTCAACACGGGTAAGGCCTGTCCACCATTGCCCGACATAAAAGGCCATAAGTACCAGCATTAATACTGCCAGCCAGCTAAGCACTTGGGTAATGGCTTTAATTTCACCAATTAAGAGCTGTCCTAAGCCACCAATTAACATGCCTGCCAGCATGTAGCTGGTTATGCGGCCTAGGTTGTAAGTGAGCATTAAGGCGGCAATACGCAGTGGGTGACGGCGACTTGGCGGCAGGGCAAAACTTAAAGCACTGACTATACCGCCACACATGCCTATGCAATGCCCTCCGCCCAATAAACCGGCTATAAAAGCAGTAATTAGCCCAGCACTTAGCAGCTCAGTCATGACTTACTTGAATTGCTGCCTAAGTTTTTTGCTTCACTAACCTGTTCGCTAGCTTCTGCTGGCTTGGGTTCGTCATCATCAAACAATATTGAATAGGCTGGCCCTTCAAGGTCTTCAAACTGGTCATTTTTAACCGCCCAAAAGAAGGCCCAAATAGCGAGGCTAAGCAATAAAAGTGATAGTGGGATAAGTAGAAATAAAATGTTCATAGTACGCCCCTAATAACTCTTGGCAGATTGCTGAGCTTGCACTTGCTTCTTTTGTTCGCTCAGGCGTTGTTCACTGGCTTGGTCGCGTAAGCGTAAGGCATTTAATACAACGAGTAATGAGCTGCTCGTCATGCCCACAGCGGCAAGCCAAGGTGGTACTAAACCCATACTAGCAGCAGGCAGCGCAATTAAGTTATAAACCAAAGATAACATCAGGTTTTGTTGAATAACTTGGTGAGTCATGCGTGCTTTTTGAATGGCGTGGGGAATTTTTATTAGGTGGCTGGAAAGCAGTAGAGTGTCGGCACTGGTTTTGGCCAAGTCGGTAGCATCACCCATCGCAATGGAAACTTGAGCGCCGGCAAGTACTGGCACATCGTTTACGCCGTCGCCCACCATAATGACTTGCCTGCCCTTATTTTGTAATTCTTTTAAGCGTTCAAGCTTAAGTTCAGGAGTGGCGCTGGCGGTGTAATGGGTTATGCCTAATTCTTTGGCTATGTTTTTTACCGAACCTTCTTGGTCACCAGAAAGCAGTTCAAAACTAATGCCCATTTGCCTTAGCTCTTGCAACATGGCTTGGCTATCAGGGCGTAATTGATCGCTTAAACGAAACCAGCAGAGAGGTGCTTGGCTGTCGGCAAAGAGCAGCCACTGGCCTTCTTGTTCAGGTGGCGTTAGTGCTTGTTGGGTCCAAGCAAAATCGGCACGGCCTAAACGGTATTCCTGTCCAGCAATTTCGGCGCTTAACCCCTTGCCAGTAAAGGCTTGAATGGATTCAGCCATAAGGTTGGGGTCACGCATTTGGGCAAAAGCACGGGCAATGGGGTGTTCAGATTGGGCTTCGAGTGCGGCGGCATAGCTTTTAATGCGTGCTTGGCGCGGGTCTTTTTCTTCACCTAACCAATGCACCGATTTAAGTTCTAACCTGCCTTCAGTTAAAGTGCCGGTTTTATCAAAAATAATGTGGTCGGCTTTGGCTAGTCCTTCTAACACATGCCCACGGGTAATCAGTACACCTTGGCGAGCAAGGGTTGAATTAGCAACGGCCAGTGCAGTGGGTGTGGCAAGGGCCAGCGCACAAGGGCAGGTAACGACTAATAAAGCAATAAGCACCCAAAAGGCGCGCGAGGAATCAATGCCTAGCCAAACGGTAAAGACCACCACAGAAATTAGCAGCAGTGCAGCAACAAAATAACGTGATACTTCATTGGCAAGGCTGGCAATGCGGGGTTTTTCGGCAAGCGCCCGTTCACTAAGGCGTGAAATGCTGGCAAGGCGCACGTCTTGGCCTATTTTTTCAACCCTGACCGTTAAGGGGCTATCAATATTTTGTGTGCCGGCTAATACCTGATGCCCGGGGTGACAAGCAATGGGCAGGTATTCACCAGTCATGGTGGCTTGATTAACACTTGAGTGGCCGCTAACAATTACCCCGTCTATGGGAAAGGTATGGCCTGGTTTAACTAGAATTAAATCACCCAATTTAAGGTTACGACTAGGCAAATAAATTTCTTGCTGGTTTTCATCTAATAAAATAGCCGCTTGAGGAATTAATTCTTGCAGCGCATTGCCCGCATTGCCTATGCGGTGACGGGTACGCATTTCTATGTAGCGCCCAAACAACAAAAAGAAGGTGAACATAGCAATGGCGTAAAAGTGTAGTTCGCCTGTTTCGGTTAACAAGGCCCAGATGCTAGCGACATACCCCAAACCTATGGCAAGGGAAACAGGCACATCCATATTTAGGCGGCGGTTTTTTAATTCGTTTAAAGCACTTTTAAAGAAAGGCCAAGCCGAGTAGATAACCACCGGCGTGGTAACAAAAAAAGACAGCCATTGAAAAAGTATTAAAAATTCAGGCTCCATAAAGTTGGCAAGGGTGCCCGCTTCTAATGAAATACCAAACATCATGGCCTGCATTGAACCTAGCGCAGCCACAATAAGGCGACGCATGGCTGTTTTTTGTTCTTTCTCTAGCTTTTGCTGCTGCTCGTCAGCCTGCCAAGGTTGGGCGCTATAACCTATGGATTTAAATTCAGCCAGCAGCTTACTAAAAGGCAGGTCGTTAATATTCCAGCGCAGGGTGGCACGTTGCGCAGTTAAATTAACCCCCGTGTATTCAACGCCTTCAAGTTGGTTGATTTGGTTTTCAATTAGCCAAGCGCAAGCGGCACAAGTAATGCCGTCGATAGCAAGGGTGGCTTCAGCAAAGCCTTGTTCATTCTGGTGTACAAATTCTTTTAAAAGCTCGGGTGCATCATAAACTTGCAGCTCGGCAAGTTCACTTTCACTAAGTTCGGGGCGGGGTGGCAGTTCTGTACGAAATTTGTAATAGCTTTCTAAGCCACCAAAAACGATGGCATTAGCAACAGCCTCGCAGCCAGGGCAGCAAAGGCTTTCTTGTTGATTATTAACGGTAACGCTAAAGCGGCTATTGCTGGGAACAGGTTCACCGCAATGAAAACAGGATTCCTGTGACATGCTGATTCAGTCCGAACGGCCAGCAAGCCGCTAATTTTATTTAGCGCTTACTTGGCAAGAGATTTAGGGGTTGCTGCAAGGGAAAATGACCACGACCATAAAGTCGCCATTCTTTTTGCGGCCCGTAAAGTTTGACGTCCCAATCATACTCTATTTTTTGTGGTAGGTTGCCTAGGTAGCGCCCTGAACCTAGGTGTTGAACCGGAATGCTGAAGTCTAAGGATGAACGCGTAGCGTTTTCCATTAACACCACTAGCTGATCTGGAAAGGGTGTTAGCTTGCCAGTTAGGTTCATCTCAAGCTTGCTGTCACTAAAAGCGAGGTTTGCTTCGAGTTCTTTTTCCTGAGCTAACCTGTCTTGGTCAAACGACTGGTTTATACCACGGCCTTCTTTGTAATAGTCTTCGTTTACTGTGCCATCGTAGTTAATGGTTCCTACAGTAAGCAGGGTTAAGCCGGTTAAGACTCCGGCAATGGCCGGCGAAAACGCCAGCCAAACCATGCCATTTTTATACCAAGGTTGTTTGTTTGAACTGCTGCTCATTAACGCGCCTGCCTTATGATGAAGCGTGAATCACGTGTACGCTGAATGCTTGGGTCATCTTTAGAGACTAGATGAACTTCTATATCGACAGCAGGTAGCTGTGGAAGTTGCTCAAGATTACCAAGCAGCTGAATGGGGAACTGACGCACTTCACCACCGGCTAGGCTAAACACGGGTACTGCATCTAGTTTAATGCCTTCTGCTTTGCGTAGGCTAAGCTCGTAGGTGTGTGGCTTTTGGTCCATGTTAGCAATGCGTATTAAGTAACTATTTTCAACCTGCCCTGTATTAGTCATACGGAAAAGTTGGTTACGGTCACGCAATACTTCAAGTTCTAAAGGTACGCGGCTACTGACAGCAATAACAAAAGCAATGGCCATTGCAACCAGCACAATAAAGTAGCCAATTAAGCGTGGGCGCAAGAATTTGGTGGTGCGACCTGCTAATTCTTCTTCAGTTGTGTAGCGAATTAAACCGCGTGGATAGTCCATTTTATCCATGACTTGGTCACAAGCATCAATACAGGCCGCGCAGGTAATGCATTCGTATTGCAGGCCGTTACGGATATCTATGCCAACTGGGCAAACTTGCACACAAAGATCACAGTCAATACAGGCACCTAAGTTTAATTCTTTAGGGTCAGCAGATTTTTTACGGCTGCCACGAGGCTCGCCACGAGCAGTGTCGTAAGAAACGATAAGCGTGTCTTTATCGAACATAACCGCTTGGAAACGTGCATAAGGGCACATGTAAATACAGACTTGCTCGCGTAACCAACCAGCAAACAAGTAAGTGAAAAAGATAAAAAAGCCCAGCCAGAAACCTTCCCAAGGGCCTAAGTCCAAGGTGAATACACGGGGTAGAAGTTCACGAATAGGTGAGAAATAGCCTAAGAAAGCAACGCCGGTTGCTACGGCTATAAGTAGCCAAATTAAATGCTTAGAACCTTTGCGTAGCAGCTTATTGGCTGACCAAGGTGCTTTGTCTAATTTTTTACGCTGGTTAGGGCTACCTTCGGTTTTTTCTTCAACAAAGATAAAAATCCAAGTCCAGACAAATTGCGGGCAGCTATAACCACACCAAACACGGCCAGCAAAGTTGGTAACAAAAAAGAGAATAAAGGCTAAAATTATAAGTAGCCAAGCTAACAACATAAAGTCATGAGGGAAAATGGTTGTTCCAAAGAAATGGAACTGACGATTAGGTAAGTCAAAAAGTAAAGCTTGGCGACCTTCATAAGTGATAAGTGAAGCTAGGAAAAAGCCTGTTAACAGCACCCAGCTAGCAGCAGCGCGTAGCTTCTGAAACAACCCCTGCACCCGCTTAACATAAATATTTTTACGCCGTGCATAAAGTTCGCCCTGCTCAGCATTCATAGTAGGCGATTTTCGCTTTTTCCCTGCATCAACAGGGGTTATATCTTGGGTAGGAATTTTATCAGTCATTCAATCATCACCAGGCTGGAGTTAGCTTTACGGTAAATTTGAAACCCTTGGCTTGCTAAGTACAAGCAGAGATTTTCTTAGGAAGGAGAATTCAATAAGTATTCTGCTACTATCCGCCAGTAAAAAGCAAAAAGGAATGCGGCAGGCTGCCGCATTCCCTAATTGCTAAGGCTTACTTACCTTGATTCAAGCTATAAATATAAGCTGTTACCAAGTGAAGTTTTGGCATCAATTCAGCTTTTTCTTTGGCAGAAAGAGCGTCAATATTTGCCGGTAGTTTAACGCCATAGTCTAGGTAGCTTGCCTGTGCAGGCATCAAACCATTACGACCGTTGCGTAGGGTGTAGCTAACAGAATCATAAACGCTTTGGCCTGGCTGTAAGTACAACCAAGTGTTGGCGGTTAAATCTGGCGCACCAATGCTGTCTATGCCCATAGCAGCACTACCCTTGCCGTCAGCACCGTGACAGGAAGAACAGATGGCTTGGAACATAGGTGCAGCTTCTTGTGCTTTAGCAACGTCATGATCTAGACCAGAAA
>JAAYGA010000199.1 GCA_012727935.1 Pseudomonadaceae bacterium
CAAGCTGCGCCTACAGACGCTGGTTGTGGTTTAGGTAGCGTTTTATTGGCTGACTCACCTAACACTTTGTTTTTCAACGTTTTTGGTGCAACTTTAAACGGAACTTCTGGTAACCAAACTTTTGGTATGACCACAGGTACATTGAACTGCAGTACCGCTAACTCTGCTTTGGCACTAAAAACATTTGTAAATGATAACCTAGACACTTTAGCGGTTGATGCTGCGCGTGGCGAAGGCGAATCACTTGATACATTAGCCGCTATTTGGGGCATGGATGAGGCAGCTAAAGCTTCTTTTGCTAAAGCAACCCAAGCACGCTTTGGTGAAGTTTTTTCTTCTGATAGCGTAACTGCTGAACAAGTTCTAGAAAATATGAACCGTGTTGTTGCAGAAGACCAAGAACTAGTAGCTTACAAATTAAGCTAATTGCTTAGTTTACTAACTCCGCTTAATTTACCAATAAAAGTTCTGCTGGTTTTTTACTGGCAGAACTTTTTTAATGGGTTTTTATGCCTCTTTTATCGCGTTACCTTCAGTTTTTTTTATTTTTTTTGCTAATGGTTGGGCTAATTTCAACTAGTTATGCCACCCACTTGCCCTCAAATACCAAGCTTGCGCCTAGTTCTGAAGCTTTAAAGCAGCTAAGCCAAAGCAATGCTTGGTGGCGATTAGTGCATTATAAACAGCATACCTATGGTGTACGCAGCCAAGTCGATCAAGACGATTTCTTTTTGAGTTCAGACGGTTATAAAAGCCCTTTAGCAGAGCTTAAGGCTACTTTTGAGCACCTAGAAACAGCTCTTAATAGCACTATTTTACTCGATGAAAAACTAGATTTACGTTGCACCTACCCAGCAAGGGTGGATTGGTTGGCAAGAAGCTTAGATTTAGATATTCCAACTAGAAACTGTGCAGGTTTAGACAAGTGGTTAGGGCAAGTAGATGCTGGCAGCATGTCGATGATTTTTCCTTCTGCTTATATGAACAATGCTTCTTCTATGTTTGGGCATAGCTTTTTAAGGCTAGAAGGTACGGATAGGTTGCGTAAACCAGACTTAGTAGCCCATGCCATTAATTTTGCCGCTGATGTTAGTGAGGTCGAGGGTGGGTTTTCTTATGCAGTCAAAGGCATGTTTGGTCTTTATCCAGGCTATTTTAGTTTGCAGCCTTATTATGAAAAAGTAGATGAATATTCTAATTTAGAAAACCGTGACATGTGGGAATACCCTTTAAGCTTAAGTAATGATGGTTTAAAAAGGGTTATTTGGCACATGTGGGAATTAGAAAGGGTGCGCTTTGATTATTGGTTCTTTGATGAAAATTGCTCTTATCAGCTTTTAGCTTTGGTTTCAGTGGCTGAAGACCACTTAGATTTAACTGATGGCTTTGATTTAAAAGCCCTGCCAGCTGATACCATTCGAGCCTTAGACGAAGCTAATTTAATTGCAGCCGATGCAAAATATCGTCCATCCTTTGCAACCAAGCTGTTAAGCATGAGCGAACAGGTGAGTTCTGCTGAATTAACGGCAGCTAAACAACTGGTGTTTGACTATTTACCGCCCAGCGAATTACTGCTAGATGAAACAGCTAACCCCGCTAAAGTTTATGAACTAGCTTATGAATGGCTGAATTTTCGTTATAGACACCAAGGTGTTACCCGAGATGAAGCGGCTAAACAACTGCATAAACTCTTGGTGGCTCGTTCAAAAGTTAGCCAGAAATCGGGTTTAACTTCGCCTTTAGCACCGACTCTAGCACCCCACGAAGGCCACAAGACAGCCCAGCTAGCACTGAGCCTAGGTCAGCATGAAAACACTCACTATTTACAGTTATCTGCCAAACCTTCTTATCATGGGCGTTACGATTCTTTAGGCGGCTATTTGCCCAATGCAGAAATTAATTTGCTAGAACTTAAACTTCGTTTTGATGAAGAGAGCAAAGAAGTGACCCCTTGGCATTTGAATATTTTAGAAGTGGGTAATTATTTACAAAGCTCGGCTGTTTTTTCTTTGGCTGCTTGGCGAGTAAAGGCCGAAGTGGGTAGAACTAATCCTCTTGCCGCAAGCAAAGATGACTGGCGTGGCCGTTTAGGTGGTGGTTATGGCCGAGCTTGGGGAAGCAGCGAAAACTTAATGGGTTTTTTAATGCTAGCGGGTGAGCTTGAGGCAGGGCCTGCCGCTGGGCATTTAAAGTTATCAAAAGAAAATAAAGACTGGGCTTTAGGTGGCGGTGTAAGCGGTGGTTTTGTTTGGGAACCTTTTACTAATTGGCGCACTGGCTTAGATGCTTCTTGGATAGACTTTCTGGCAGGTAATGTGGGCACCAGCCTAAAAACGGAAGCAACCTTGCAATGGAATTATCAAACCAATCAGTCTTTACGCCTACAAGCTCAGTGGGAAAAGCGCAAAGACAGCAACGGGCAAATGGATTTAGCATGGTTAAAGTTCTTTTGAAATTAATTTCAATAATATTTTTGGTAAGCAGTTTAGTGCCAAAAAAACATACGCTATGCTAGGCTTATTGTATGAAACAGATTAACTGGAATGCTGAAAAAAATCAGTTACTAATGGTTGAGCGAGGTGTCTCATTTGAAGATGTGGTTTTTGCAATTCAGTCAGAAAAACTACTAGATGACGGCCCTCATCCTAATAAAGAAAAATATCCAAACCAGCGTATATTTGTAGTCCAGATTGATAGTTATGCTTGGTTAGTGCCCTATGTAGAAAATGATACAGAGATTTTTTTGAAAACGATTATACCCAGCCGTAAAGCCACCAAAAGATTTATAGAGGTGAGTTATGACTAAAACCAAATTGAGTAAAGAAGAGCTAGAACTACTAGAAGCTTACGATACTGATGCATTTGAATCAGACTTAAACCCTGATCGTAGAAAATACCTTGTTAATCTAGCAGAGCAGACTTTTAAAAAAGATATAGATATTAGTATTAAAATTTCTAATCGTGACTTAGAGGCACTCCAACGTCGTGCATTAGAAGAAGGGCTGCCCTATCAGTCATTGGTGGCTAGTATTCTACATAAGTACATTTCTGGTGGTCTAAAAGACGTTACTGCTAATAAATTAAGCCATAAACTTGGTTAAGGTTTGTTCTTAAAAATTATGGCTAAAATTCTTTTGAAAATGGTTTTGGTGCTGCTTGTAACTGGGCTGCTACAAGGCTGTGGTAGCCTTTTTTATTGGCCAGAAGCAGGTTTAAGAGACACGCCCGATCAGCTAGGCATTGACTATCAGCCGGTTGATTTAATCACCGATAACGGCTTAAAACTGCATGGCTGGTGGTTTCCTTCCCGTGTGGCAGAAGAGGCTAAGCCCCAAGGTTTAATTTATTATTTGCATGGCAACGCAGAAAATATCAGCACGCATTTTATGGGCATGACTTGGGTAACCAATCATGGCTGGGAAGTGTTTATTTTAGATTATCGGGGTTATGGTCTTTCTGAAGGTAACCCTAGTATTGGCGGTGTTCACC
>JAAYGA010000200.1 GCA_012727935.1 Pseudomonadaceae bacterium
CCTTCTTGGCGAGCAACTAGCAGTGGCTCACCTGCATGAATTTCAGCCAAGGCTTGGTTAGTGCTTGCTGGGTTAGTTGTGGTTTGGCCGGTTAGGCTAGGGAAAGCTTGCAATAGCAGGGCGGCAAAAAGTAAGCCACTAATTAAAGGCCAAACCAGTTGTGGTTTTAAAAATTTCATTGCTTAAAGTAACTCCGGTAATACTTAGCTTGCAGTAATTTTACCCAAGCGATTTTACCTGAGAGTTTAAGTATTTGTTGAATAAGTTAGGAGTCAAAATGTCAGTTGAATTGTTATCGCTAGTGGCAGCCTTAGACAGCCATTTACAAGTAGGCGACTTTAAAGATTATTGCCCCAATGGCTTGCAAGTGGAAGCCAGCCAAACTATTAAAAAAATAGTGACCGGTGTTACGGCTTCCCAAGCTTTAGTTGATGCTGCGATTGCTGCTAATGCCGATGCTTTGTTAGTACACCACGGGTATTTTTGGAAGGGTGAGGCCCAGCCGTTAACGGGCATGAAAGGGCGCAGGATTGCCGCTTTAATGCGTAATAATGTCAGTTTAATTGCTTATCACCTGCCGTTAGATGCTCACCCTGTGTTAGGTAATAACCAGCAGTTAGCAGAAGTTATGGGCTGGCAAGTTATGGGTGCGATGGATTCACCTAGCTGGCCTTTAGGTTTGGTGGGCAAGTTAGCTAAGCCTTTGTTAGCAGCAGAATTAGCCAAAGACTTAAAGGTGAAGTTAGGGCAGCAGCCATTACATTTGGCAGGCCATCAGCGCCCCATTAAAACCTTGGCTTGGTGTACTGGTTCAGCCGAAGGCGGTATTTACCGTGCTGCAGAGCTGGGTGTGGATGCTTACATTAGTGGTGAAGTAAGCGAGCAAACCCTTCATGCTGCACAGGAACTAGGCATAGATTATTTTGCAGCAGGGCATCATGCCACCGAGCGTTATGGTGTAAAAGCTTTAGGTGAGTGGATAGCTAATCAATGGGCGGTAGAATGCCAGTTTATTGACTTGCATAATCCGGTGTGATTAAGCCTATAACAAACCTTATTTGGCTGTTATAGGCTGTTGAATTTACTTCTTGTCGACAGGTGCAAAGGCTTCAGGTTTAAGGCCGAAATCTTCTGCTAAAGTGCCGCCAGTTTTGTCTGAGGCGTAGTCTCTAGGGGGTTCAAAGCTAGGTTGCTGGAACTCTTCTGCAAGCGTGCCACCCGCTTTTTCTGACACATAGTCTTTAGGTGGGTGTTGGTCGTCTAGGGCTAGCTGTTCGGTTGACTGATTAGCCGATTTAATGGCTAAACGTTTAATAACCCCTTCGTCGCTGCACAGTTGGTTAGCATCTGAAGCAAGCTGTTCTTCCATGTTCTGTAATTGTTTGGCCAGTGAAGAAATGTTGCTGGCAGTGCGTGAAAAATGATCGTTCAAGTTTTCGCGAACTTGGTTTAGTTCTAATTCACGCTCGGTTAATTGGTGGCGAATTTTAGTACTTTGTGCTGCACCTGCGTTCATTAAACGGTAAAGCAAAGCACCAAGTACCCCGCCAGCAAAAAAGGATGTAAGAATATAAAACCATTGGACATCAGCAAAATTCATGTGCAACTCCTTAAATGGGTGGCGAATAAGTACCGCCATAGCGTTTTAATTTAAGCATTATATCGGTCAGGTGTCTGTAGAGGTCAAGCTTTGGTAGCTCGCTTCTATCGTTAATTAGTCGCACAAGCTTGGGATAGGGTTGATTGCTAGCGTATAATCGAAAAATTTTCTGATTAACTGCGCGACTAAAATGATAAGGGTAAAAGTTCATGACTCCTATGGAGCGTTATCTGCAAGACCTAAAGCGAGATGATTTTAAATCGGATCCTGCTCAAAAATTGGCGGTGGAGCACCTGCAAAGGTTGCATGATGATTTAGTTAATGGTGGCCAGCCAGCCAGCAGTGGGTTTTTATCTCGCCTAGTTAAAAAGAAGGCTAATCAGCCCATTAAAGGTTTGTATTTTTGGGGTGGGGTGGGTCGGGGTAAAACTTATTTAGTGGATACCTTCTTTGATTGCCTACCTTTTGAACAAAAAATGCGTAATCACTTCCACCGCTTTATGCAGCGTGTTCATGCCGACCTTAAAAAGTATGATGGGCAGGCCAACCCGTTAAAATTGGTGGCTAAACAGCTAGCCAGTGAAATTCGGGTGCTTTGCTTAGATGAGTTTTATGTTAAAGACATTACCGATGCGATGATTTTAGGCAACCTAATGGAAGCTTTATTTAACGAAGGCGTTGTTCTAGTGACTACTTCTAATATAGTGCCCGATGAGCTGTATAAGAATGGTTTGCAGCGTTCACGTTTTTTACCAGCAATAGAGTTACTTAAGCAGCACACCGAGGTAGTGAATGTTGATAGCGGGGTAGATTATCGCTTACGCACTTTAACCCAAGCTGAAATTTACCATTCACCCTTAGATGCTGAGGCAAACACCAGTTTAAATCGTAGCTTTGAATCAATGGTGATGGTGGAAGGCAAGCGTGATATGCCGGTTGATATTAATAATCGAAAAATAGTGGCGCGACGTTTACATGATGGTGTGGCTTGGTTCGATTTTGATGAGTTATGTGATGGCCCACGTAGCCAATATGACTATATAGAGTTATCTAAAGTCTTCCATACGGTATTTTTATCGGATGTGCCACAGCTAGGTGTAGAAAAAGATGACCAAACACGCCGCTTTATCAATTTAATTGATGAGTTCTATGACCGTAGTGTCAAGGTGATTATTTCTGCCGCCGCCAGTATTGATAAAATTTATTCAGGTGGCAGTTTAGCTTTTGAAATGGATAGGACTAAAAGCCGCTTATTAGAAATGCAGTCACATGACTATTTAGCAAGAGAGCATAAGCCTTAAGCTAGAAAGCCTAGACGAAGACTAGAAACTAGTATAAAATTCGCGCTCCTTAGAAATGTATTAATTCTAAGGCAGCCCGTTATTAAGTTGTTTTTACTTGGTAACCAATAAAAATAGGTAAAGATCAGTACGATCTGAAGTGTTAAGGACACATCAAGTCGTGAAGATCCTACTAAGGTAGCTACTTAAGGTAGAGAGTTAAATGAAGACTACTGTTTCTGCAAAGCCAGAAAGCGTTAAGCGCGACTGGTACGTGGTAGACGCCACAGATAAAACCCTAGGCCGTCTAGCCACTGAGCTAGCGCGTCGCCTACGCGGTAAGCACAAGCCTGAATATACCCCTCACGTTGATACAGGTGACTACCTAGTTATCATCAACGCTGAAAAAGTGCGTGTAACAGGTAATAAAGCTAAGGGTAAGATTTACTACCGTCACACAGGTTATGTTGGCGGCATTAAAGAAATGTCCTTTGAAAAGCTGATTGACCATGCGCCTGAGCGTGTTATTCAGGGTGCTGTAAAAGGTATGCTTCCTAAAGGTCCTTTAGGTCGTGCCATGTTTGCTAAGCTGAAAGTTTACGCCGGCGCGGAACACCCGCACGCTGCCCAGCAACCGCAAGCCCTGAACATTTAACGGAAGGTCGTCATGTCTGCTAATCAAAACTACGGCACCGGCCGTCGCAAAACCTCTACAGCTCGTGTGTTTTTAAAGTCTGGTAGCGGTAAAATTTCTATCAATGGCGCTAGCCTGCAAGAATATTTTGGTCGTGAAACCGCCCAGATGATCGTTATGCAGCCGCTACAGCTAACTGACAATGTCACCAAGTTTGATTTGTTCATCACTGTTTCTGGTGGTGGTGCAAGTGGTCAAGCTGGGGCAATTCGCCACGGTATTACACG
>JAAYGA010000201.1 GCA_012727935.1 Pseudomonadaceae bacterium
GGAAGATAACACCTTTTGGGTGCCCTCTAAGCCAATAAGCTTGCTTAACCGACTGCAAAACAAGGTCACTTGTCATGCGTTTATTAATAGACCAGCCGATGATTCGGCGAGAATACAAGTCCATAACGATGGCACCGAAGAGTGGCTACTAATACACGTTGAAATTCAAACTTCGCCTGAATTAAAAGGCATTTTTGCACGGCGTATGTTTACCTACTGGTCACGCTTAACCGACCGCTACCAAGTCGATGTTGTCAGCCTTGCAGTCTTGGCTGATACTAACCAAAGCTACCGACCGAGTAGTTTTAAGTTTAGCCGTTCAGGTACACAAATGGATTTCACCTACCCCATTGCTAAGCTAACAGACTACGAAAGCGAAACTAACTGGACTAGCCTTGAGGCAAATAATAATGTTTTTGCTTTACTAGTCATGGCGCAAATCAAGGCCAAACGCCTGAAAGGTAATAACAAAAATCTTTTTGAATTTAGGCTAGGTTTAACTCGATTACTTTATCAGCGTGGTTACAGCCGTGAACAGGTCATTGAGTTATTTCACTTTATTGGCTGGATGATTCGCTTTCCTGACGCACTTGAGCAACAATTAATTGAAGCCGTTAAACTTGTCGAAGAGGAATTTAAAATGCCTTACATTAACACAGTTGAACAGTATGGAATTAAGCAAGGAATCGAGAAAGGGATTGAAAAAGCTGCCTGTAACTTGATTAAACAAACAGAGCTAGATGACAAAACCATTGCTGCCGCTACAGAGCTTTCGATTAAAGCCGTTGCCCAGTTACGTCAGCAGTTAAAAGACAAGTCGGCAGAACTCAAAGCTTAAAGACTTAAGAAACCCTTAGCTGGTTATTTAATGGTTAGTTGCAGAATTAAATAACATCCTCACTAAGCGCCAGCTAAGAATAAAACACCACTAAAAAACTAGAGACCAGATGGACTACAACAAGTACAAACAGGGTCTTTTTGTAATTTTAAATTACGCATTTCTGAACGCAGGCCATCATAGGTCAGTAATTTACCTATCGCTGGTGCGCCAAAACCACCCAATACTTTAAGTGCCTCTACTGCTTGCAAACTACCTATCACCCCAACCAGAGGCGATAACACGCCACTTTCTGAACAGCTTAATTCAGCATCATCGGCATTTTCATCGTAAATACAGGCATAACAAGGGCTGGTTGCTAAGCGTGGATCAAACACCGACATTTGCCCAGAAAAATGTATTGCCGCACCAAACACCAAAGGTTTTTTAGCCACTTGGCTGGCACGGTTAATTGCAAAACGGGTCGAGAATCTGTCCGAACAATCACAGACTAGATCAACCGCCTTAACGGCCTCTAGCATTGCTTCGCCTTGCAACAAACGGTTATGGGTAATAATTTTTATGGCGGGGTTAAGTTGTTTTAAGCGTTCACTGGCTGAATCTACTTTTTGCTGATTAAGGCTGGCTTCTTGGTGAATAACTTGCCGTTGCAGGTTAGAAAGATCAACATGGTCTGGGTCGGCTAGGTGTAGCTCGCCCACCCCAGCCGCTGCTAAATACAAGGCAACAGGTGAGCCTAGCCCACCCAAACCAACAATCAACACCTTGCTGTTTAATAGCCTTTCTTGCCCAGCAATATCCACTTCAGGCAACAAAATTTGCCGACTAAAACGCAGCAGTTGCTGATCATTCATAACAAACATCTAGCACTCCTGCTCTAACTCATCGAGTTCAGGTATGTACAAGGAAGTGTCTTCTTTCACTTCTTCCATAACCACGTAGCTTTTAGATTCTTTTACCCCAGGCAGGTTAAGTACCACATCGCAAAGTAACTGGCGGTAAGCACTCATTTCTGGAATTCGGCATTTTAATATATAGTCAAACTGGCCAGAAACTAGGTGGCATTCTTGTATTTGTGGCAGTTTATTAACGGCTTTACGAAATTCTTCAAAC
>JAAYGA010000202.1 GCA_012727935.1 Pseudomonadaceae bacterium
ATTTATTACCGTACGCTGAAGAAACTCAAGCATCGTCTATTTTAGGTGAAAATAATTATGGATATGTTTGCAGCGCTTATTTTAGAAGCGAAAAATGGTGATATGGCAGCCACTGGAAAAATCATTGAGATGTATGAGCCTCTGTTGATCAGCAAATCGCTGGTCGAAGGCATTTTTGATGAAGATCTACACCAGGAACTGGTGTACACAGTGGTCCGTGCAATCAGTGGCTTCAAGTTTTCATAAAATTCTGCTCCGTGGCTGAAACTATTTGAATGAGGCCGGTTACTTATTAGGTGCCGGACCTTGAAAATTCCGAATACTGTGACGGAGTGTTATACGGGTTTTGCAGATAGTGCGCATACCCCTTGATTAAGCGCGCCTGTAAATCAAAAATGCATAGCATTGCCCGAGCATTGAGCGAGAATACGCGCCGAAAATGAGCGCAGGAAATGGCTCCGTCACACAACAATGCAAATGTATGATGATTTATTGATAGAACGTCATCTATATGCTTTATTGAGGTGATTTTAATGAACGACAATGCCAGCCCTCCTCTGTTCGACGACTATCCCGACGTGCTAAGTTTGACACAAATGTGCGAGATTATGCAGATCTGCAGGCAAAGCGGCTACAAGCTCCTGAAAAATGGCGAAATCCCTTATAAAAAGGTGGGCCGCAAATACATAATTTCAAAGAAGCAGCTTGTCACATACGTGAACAGCAAATGAGCCTTGATTTTGCCTGTGCCTGCTGGTACATTTAGAGTACTTAGATGCACGAGCAGGCAACCTGAAAGGAGTGCAAAATGAACGGTTGCCTAAAGGATCTTACTGGAAATATTCAGACAAAGCGTGGGAAATATGTCATCAACGTGAATTATCATGATGAGGATGGTGATAGGAAACCGCGGCAGATTAGTACGGGGTTGACGGTCAAGGGCTATAACAAGCGCCTTGTCGAAGAACTGAAGGATATGGCGCTGCATATGCTCAACAATGAGAATGCTGATTTTGAGTATGTGAAGCAGGTGGTGAAGAAACAAGCCAAAAGTGGAGACGTGCCCGATTTTCGCAAGCCATACACTAAGTCCACGCCGGAGGAGACAGCAACCAGCGCACGACCTGTATCTGCAGAGGCCGGGTTGGTGTTGTACGGCGGCAGCATGTTGGATGTCGTTGATACAGAGAAGGAAAATCCTTTCATAATACCGGAAAGGGTCATGGAGATAGTCCAAACAACCCCCAGACCAGGAATATACCCAGAGAGTAAAATGCTTGGCGATACGCTACCTCTCGTGACGTATTTGAGAAACTGGATAAAAAACGAGCAGCATCAAGTACGACACACGACCTATGACAGCTACGCTCTGCAGATGGAAATGAGGATTATTCCCTTCTTCTCCTTTTTTGGCTTGGCTATGTCGGACCTAACGCACCATCATGTTAAAGCCTTCTACAACTACATACTGGAAGCGCCGAGACTGGATGGTAAACCCGGTAAAGTCTCTAATACGACCGTGCACCGCGTACATTCAGTGTTCCTTAAGGCCATGAATCAGGCCGAAGAGGAAGAGTTCATTGTGAAAAACCCGGTGGCCAAGGTTCATCCACCCCGAGAAGAACCATACTCTCCACAGTACTACTCGGCGCAGCAGATTACCATCTATTTACAGAACATAGCGCATGATATTGCCGACGATGTGCTTGCAATGTCGTTTTTCTTCGGAACGCGCAGAAGCGAAACCCTCGGTATCAAGGAGAGCGCGATTGATTTTGACGCCAAGATCATCCGCATCAACCATACGGTTACAATAGCATCGAAAAGATGTGATAGAAGCTTAGTTGATGAACGCGGATTGGTTAAGGCGGATAAGACAAAATCACAAAAGAGCAATCGCACACTTCCGGTACCAGATGTATTCCTGAACTACCTGCACTGTCTCGTGGACAGAAACCGTGATTTGAGAAAAATTTATGGTCCCAAATGGAATCCTGATGGCTATTTATGTGTGACGCCGGATGGCAAACTGGTTCATCCTAACACGGTAACCCGGCATTATAAAATTGTAGCCCGAAAAGCGGGGCTGCCAACGAATCGGCTGCATGATGCCAGGCACTCAATAGCAAGCCTGATGATTCAAAACGGTGTTGACATTTATGTACTGAAAGAATATCTAGGTCATGCAGACATACAAACCACCACACGGTATGCACATCTGAAGTCAAACCATTTGGTAGAGCCGGCAAACAAAGTGCAAAATCTTATATCGTCAGGGATTACAGGATAGGGGTTGTGGAAAAAAGTGTTGACCAAGTGTTGACCAAATGTAGGACAAATGTTGACCACCGCCCTAAAAATTTTAAAATTTCCAATTTCTAAATCACGAAAATCTGGTACAGGACAAGGTCTAAAAAAAGAAGAATTGTGCAGTACGATTTTGCTCGCACTGCACAATTCTCTTCCAATACTTAACGTATTGGCGTCGAAACTGGTTGGGGTGGCAGGGATCGAACCTACGAAATGCCAGAGTCAAAGTCTGGTGCCTTACCGCTTGGCTACACCCCAGTTTCTAATGATTTTCTTGGTCGAACTTCGGACAAACGCAACGGAGTCAAAGTCTGGTGGCTTACCGCTTGCCGACACCCCACTATTCGGTTGTTGCTGGAAAGCTGGCGCCGGTGTGAGTACAATTCCACACATGGCTGGCAGCAACCATGTGC
>JAAYGA010000203.1 GCA_012727935.1 Pseudomonadaceae bacterium
CTCGCATCCAATCCCAGTTTAACTGCGGACGGTAGGCTTGTGTTTGCCAAACTTTTTTAAAGGCACTAAAATCTAAACATTCCAAAACAGTGGGGTTTTCAAAATGTTTAGCTTCAATTGCTTGGTAAAAATCGCGCACGCCAATACGTAAAAGCTCTTGTCCGCCACTGCTAGTATCCATAGCAACTACTGTACTACTGGTGCCAAAGTCGATAGCAATGGCATAACGTTGCACGTCTTTAAAGGGGTCTCTAGGCACATAACCCAAACGTTGTAAGGTTGCAGTATCTTGTCCCCAAAGCTCCCATAAGCCTTTAGCTGGGTCAGTTAGTTGGCTAGTATCTAGCTTAGGTAAACGGCAGGGCGTGTAATCTAAATCAATCAGCTGTTCATCTATCCAAAACTCACTTGGATCAAGCTTTTTGCTAGGGTCTTTAATTGAAGTTAAAACTATATTTTTTAAAACAAATTTAGCTTGTAGCTGTTCTAAGCTATCAGATTTAAAACTATCATCTGTTTGTAAGAAATCACCATCAGGGCTAATTAACTGCCACTGATTAGCGGCTAAATCAGAAAAAATACCTTCAGTGTGTTTGTTTTTCCAGTGCTCATTGCAAGCAAAAATATAGCCTGTACTATTGCTTTTAACTTCACAGCTATCTTCATTAGTATTATATAAACCTTCAGATATTAGCCATAATGATGTTGTACCCTTAGCATTTAAATCGTCAGTTGTAATAATATTTTCAACATAACCCCTTTTTATATTATAAACCTCTCTTTTTATTGCTTTTTTATCTAAAGATTGAAGCTTATATTCTTCGCCAACACGATAAGGGTTATTATTGCTAGTTGCAAAACTTTTAAATTGTTTTTTAAAAGGTAGCTTCCAGTCTTTTAAACCTGATTGATTAAATTCTTTAATTTTTATTTTAGCATTACTAAGATAATAGTATTGATCACTGAGTGCATTACTCCATAACAGCTGGCTTGCTGTTTCTAGGGTTGCAATTTTTTTATTCGATTGATCTTTTAAATATAAAAAAGGGTACTGATTTAAAAATATTTCAAACTCTTCTAATGACGAGTTAATTAAACCGGTTTCTGTATCGTAAAAACCAAGGTTTTTAGCATTTGATTTTTCAGTTAACTGCCAAAAACGGCTGGTTGTTAATGCCTTTTTAAATAATTCAACATTGTTTTTATGCTGATTTTCTAAATCAAAAAACTGGGGAGTTGAAGCTTGCATATCCATTATCCTTAACGAGTATTAACCAGTGCCTTACAAAGTGGTTTACCACTACCATCGGCAAGGCCGGGTAGGTGAAGGGCATGAATGGTTTCACCACTAGCGGTGTGAAGGCTTTTTTGATGCTTTTCATAGTCATAACTATGACCAGCCACAATTTCAATAAGCTGAAAAGGACGGGTGCGCCAGTTGTGGTTATACCAACTTAGAGCCGTTTTCAGTAAATTCATCTCTTGCCCATTAGCAGGCCTTTTTTCGGCTTCACAGCGTTCTTTAAGTGCTTGCCAAAGGCGCTCTAAATTATCTTTTTGGGCTAAAACAGCAACAATTTGAATTAACGCTTGGGTGTTATCGCTAGGTAAACTGCCTAAATCGAGTCGCTTGCTAAGTTCTGGTTCATTACGTAGAAAAGCAATTTCTTCTAGGCTAGTATTTTGTTCAGCTAGTTGAAGCTGACATTGGTTTAGCTGTTGCTGAGTTGAGCTTAGCTGCTCTTGTAACTGCTTAGATTCTTCTTGAAGTTTATCAACCGAATTTTTATGAATGCTTTTTAGC
>JAAYGA010000204.1 GCA_012727935.1 Pseudomonadaceae bacterium
AAAAGTCTAAACGGCGGCCTATGGGTTGTTTGCTGGTTAGGGCGCGGCGTACTTCTTTTGTATGGGTGGTTAGTCTATCTAGCTCTTCCATTACATCTTGTTTTTGCGCCAGCATGACTACTTCTTGTTCTAAGCGGGCTGGGTCTAGTTCAACTTGTAGCTTTTGTGCTCTTTCTAATAGGTTGGTGCGCCAAGCTTCTAAGGCTTCGGGCAGATAGTTTTGTGCGCTAACTAGGTGTTGGCTAATTTGTGCTAGGCGTTCTTCTATTAACTTAGCTAACTCTGTACCCTCCCTTTCTCGATGGGCTTTTAAGTCAGCGAGGGTTTGTTGAAATAATGCTAGTGCCGTTTCTTTAACTGCTTCTTCATCGGCTTGTTTGCTTTGCATAACGCCTGGCCACTGTAGAAGGCGCAAGGGGTCTAAAGAGGCTGCGGGGGTACGGTTATAAATTTGGTCGGCTGCTGTTATTAGTTGCTCTAGCAAAGCGGTGTTCACTTCTAACTGGGCATTATCTTCAGCAGGGTAAAACCTTAAGGTTATATCTAGCTTGCCGCGTGATAGGGCTTGGCGTAGTTGGTTACGTAGTACTGGCTCTAGGTCTCTTAGTGTTTCTGGTAGGCGAAAGGCTGGTTCTAGGTAGCGTTGATTAACTGAGCGAATTTCCCAGCTAAGGCTACCCCAATCTTGGTGAGTTTCACGGCGGGCAAAAGCGGTCATACTGGCAGTCATGGAATATCCTTGTGGGTGATATACTAGCTAACTCTTTTAAATTAACAGATTCAGGAAACGATTAATGCGTCCAAGCGGCAGAGCTCCCGACCAAGCACGAGAAGTAAAAATCATCCGTCACTTTACCAGTCATGCCGAAGGGTCTGTACTGGTCTGTTTCGGTAATACTCAGGTGATTTGCACCGCTAGTGTAGAAAAGGGTGTGCCTCGCTGGTTGCAGGGTAAAGGCCAAGGCTGGATTACTGCTGAATATGGCATGTTACCAAGGTCAACCCATACACGTAATAGACGTGAAGCGACTAGCGGTAAGCAGGGTGGCCGCACTTTAGAAATTCAGCGTCTAATTGGCCGTTCTTTACGTGCTGCTATAGACCTTAAAAAACTAGGTGAATTTACCATCACCCTAGATTGCGATGTAATTCAAGCCGATGGTGGTACACGCACAGCTTCCATTACCGGCGCTTGCGTTGCACTAGTTGACGCTTTGCGTAGCTTGCAGTTAAACAAAAGCATTAAAACCGACCCGTTTAAGCAGTTTATCGCCTCAGTTTCAGTAGGAATTTACAAAGGTGAAGCCGTCTTAGATTTAGACTACCCAGAAGATTCCAACTGTGAAACGGATATGAACGTAGTTATGACGCAAGATGGCAAGTTTATTGAAGTGCAAGGCACTGCAGAAGGCGTAGCTTTTAGCCGCGATGAAATGAATGCCATGTTAGAACTGGCCGAAAAGGGCTGCCGTGAGCTATTAGTAATTCAACAACAGGCATTGCAGGCGCTTTAACTTTACACTTTGGCTTTTTAATGGCCTAGAAAATAAAACCGGAAGCTTAGCTCTTTAACACTTGAGTTAAACTTTCGGTTTTTTATTACTAAAATTCGTATTCTACAAACAAAGGCGCATGGTCAGAAAACTTAACGCTGTTATCTATCCAAGCACGTTTAATGTTTTTACGCAGATTCGGGCCAACGACTTGGTAGTCTAAGCGCCAACCTTCCTGCCTTAGGCGTTCAGCTTTGGCATCTGGCCAGAAGGTGAACTGATCGGTATCACGGTTCACTTCACGGAAGGTGTCAATAAAGCCTAACGGCCCAAATACTTGATCCATCCAAGCGCGTTCTTCTGGGCGAAAACCAACACTAAGCTGATTATCTTGCCAGTTAGCTAGGTCTATTGTTTTGTGGGCAATATTCCAAGTGCCACAAATAATAAATTCACGGCGCTTGCGGCGTAACTTAGTTAAAAACTCTAGAAACTGCTCTAGAAATAACTTTTTTTCGGCTGGGTTAGCGCCTGAAGGCATTATGAAACTAGCAACACTTACTTTTTCAAAGTCAGCCTGCATAAAGCGGCCTTCTCTGTCTGCTAGTTCAAAACCTAAGCCTGTCATTACTGCTTTGGGTGTTTTGCGACAATAAATGCCGGTGCCAGAAAAGTCATCTTGTTCGGCATCAAAAAAATACCCTTCCCAACCATCAGGACGCTCTATGGCGTCACCCAGTTTCCAGCTTTTTGTACGCACATCTTGAATGCATACAACATCGGCATCCTGGTCTTTCAACCAGTCTAGAAACCCTCTTTCAACGGCTTGCTTAATTCCGCCAACATTCAGGCTGATCACTTTCATGCGTAGGTTGTTCCCATTCCTGCGTGTGACTAATTTGTATAAAGTGTATGATACCTGCCTACAGACCTTTAGGGAATTGCTGTTACCTTTGGTCGGCTATATGGGTCATTCTGCCGCAACCCGCTGCTTAATGTACAAGGCTTTTACACAGCTTTACTTTTATATAACTTTAGCAACAAGTTACCGGTACCTACCATGTTCGATTACCAAAAAGACTTTATTAGCTTTGCTCTACGCCAAGAAGTGCTGCGCTTTGGTGAGTTTACTTTAAAATCTGGCCGCACCAGCCCCTATTTTTTTAATGCTGGCCTATTTAACTCAGGCGAAGCTTTAGTGGAACTAGGCAAAAGCTATGCCCAAACCATCGTTCGCTCTGGGCTAGAGTTTGATTTACTTTTTGGCCCTGCTTATAAAGGCATTCCTTTAGGTTCTGCCACTGCCGCCATGTTGGCTGAACACCACCAGCGCCCCACACCTTTTGCTTTTAATCGCAAAGAAGTGAAAACCCACGGCGAGGGCGGCCAACTAGTGGGGGCAAACATGCAGGGCAAGCGCGTATTAATTATTGATGACGTAATTACCGCAGGCACAGCCATTCGTGAAGTTCTGCCTTTAATAGAAGAGGCTGGTGGTGTGGTGGCTGGGGTTGTTATTGCCTTGAACCGCCAAGAACGCGGCCAAGGTGAACGCTCTGCTATTCAAGAAGTAGAACAAGATTTAAACATTCCAGTGATTAGTATTATTGCTTTAGAAGATGTGTTGGAATTTACAGCACACCAGCCAGAACTAGCACAACACGTTGAAGCCATTAAAGCTTATCGCCAAGCTTATGGTGTTTAACTGCTTACCTAAATAAATAACTGCAAATAACTAATTAGACAAAGGGACGTTTTACCATGACTGTATTTAATAAAGCTATTTTCAATAAAACCATTTTTAACAACAAAATATTTAATAAGAAAGCATTGGCTAGCTTTTCTAGCGCCCTATTACTAACGGCAGCTGTAACAAGCACTGTAGAAGCCGACTCTCTTGAAGCCAACTTGAATAACGACACAGCACAGGTTGAACTTGATCTACACATTCCTAACACAGCTAACTTATATGTAAATGCCAGCTTACTTTACACCGAAGAACATAAAAACCACTCAGCAGTTGTTGGTACGCTAGGTTTTCAAGGCGTAGAAACTAACGGTGTAGGTTATCGTGCAGCAGTGGGTGGCCGTTTATATTTTTATGACCACGGCCCTGCTAGCGGTTCAGCCGTTGCTTTAGGTGGTTTGTTTTACCATGTTCTTCCAGGTGCTACGCGCTTTTCAGCCGGTGGTTATGCTTGGCTTGCGCCCAAAGTAACCAGCTTTGGCGATACTGAACAAATAATAGAGCTAGGTGGCCGCTTAGCTTTCCGTATTATTCAAAATACCGATATTTTCGTGGGTTATCGCCACTTAAAAATTAAGAACAACAAATATTACCCTCGTGCTTTTAATGCCGCGCTAGAAAAGGGTGTTAACGTTGGCTTTCGCTTAAATTTCTAAGTTTTTAAGCTTCTAAATTTCTAACGCTTTTTTGGGTTGGTGGCTTTTTAGCTACCAACTTTTTTTTACCTTTTTTTAATTTTTAATAGAACCCATCAGTCACTCTTGGCCTGTGCAACCTCCTGTAATTACTGCATAATTTTCTATTCAATGACAACAATAAAGAGGCTGTAGAATGACTAGTAGTTTAAAAATGACCCGTGCAGCAATGGTCGAGTTTTTAGAAAAAGAATTTCCACAATACGTGGGTGAGGTGTGTGAAGTAGAAAATGATTACAGCCTATTACGCCAACCCATCAATGAAACGCACCTTCGCCCAGGCGGCACAGTTTCTGGCCCCACTTTAATGACTTTGGCAGACGTAGCCCTTTATGTAGCTATTCTTTCTAAAATTGGTCCGGTTGCCTTGGCAGTTACTACAGATTTCACCATTCACTTTTTAAATAAGCCCCGTTCCGACCGTGCCATTATGGCTAAAGCCAGTCTATTAAAGCAGGGCAGACGCTTGGTTATAGGTGAAGTCGAGCTTTACAGCGAAGGCGAAGCGGAATGTGTGGCGCATGTGGTTGCTACCTATTCTATTCCTCCAAACACTACTCAAAATTAAAAGTAATATTAAAATCCCTGCTAATCCCCCCTTGCGTTAAAATCCGTTAGAATGTCCATCTTAAAAGGAGGTGGACATGCAAATACGTTTGAACGGACAGCCTTATCATCTTACAAAACCTAGTC
>JAAYGA010000393.1 GCA_012727935.1 Pseudomonadaceae bacterium
GTGTTGCTCTGCGCCTGGGCGGTTACCGAGCCAAGCATCAGCAGAGGTGCACCAGCAAGGGCTACGGCACGGACCAGCGGATGGGTGGCAAAACGGGTTGTTGTTGTCATCTTGAAAAACCTCGCATCGGAGTTGGTTAGCGTCTTTATTGTTAAATCTCCGAGACTGGTACAGACCCTACCGCAACAATTCCGCACAGCGGAATGCTGGGTTATTTGCATTTCATTATGCAGTACCATCTTCCACGACAACGAATATAGATGAAGAATTTTAGATCAACAAGTCCATTTATCTTTTTGCATGTATACAACGATGCATTTTTTTGACAGTTGATTCCGTTAGCATTGACATCCACCGTTTGGTTGATGGATCATGGAACAATTCTGCTATGTGGTATACATTTTCGCTAAGAGCGCGGTGAGGGTTACCTATGAACATGAATTACACAGCCGAGGAATTGGCTTTCCGCGATGAAGTTCGCGCATTTCTGGATGCAAAGCTGCCTGAAGACATCGCAGCCAAGGTGAAAGGCTTTCGCAAGCTGAGCAAGGAAGACCACCAGCGGTGGCAAAAAATTCTCAGCGAGCAAGGCTGGTACGCCACGCACTGGCCGGAACAGTACGGGGGTGTCAGCTGGACACCGGTCCAGAAGCACATCTGGGATGAAGAGTCCTGCCGTTACGGTGTGCCCCGCTCCATTTCCTTCGGCGTAAATATGGTGGCTCCGGTCATCATCAAGTTCGGCTCCGAAGAACAGAAGCAGCAATACCTGCCCCGGATTCTGAGTGGCGAAGACTGGTGGTGTCAGGGTTATTCCGAGCCAGGCGCGGGTTCTGACCTGGCTTCCCTGAAAACACGGGCTGTGCGCGAAGGCGACCATTACATCGTTAATGGCCAGAAGACCTGGACCACGCTGGGCCAGCACGCCAACATGATCTTCTGCCTGGTACGCACCAACACAGAAGTGAAGGCGCAGGAAGGCATCTCATTCCTGCTGATCGACATGAATACCCCGGGTATTACCGTTCGTCCGATCATCACGCTGGACGGTGAGCATGAAGTTAACGAAGTCTTCTTTGAAGACGTGAAGGTTCCGGCCGAGAACCTGGTAGGTGAAGAAAATAAAGGCTGGACCTATGCCAAGTACCTGCTCACCTACGAGCGTACTGGCCTGGCGGGCATCGGCCTGTCCAAGGCAGCGCTGACACACCTCAAGCAGCTGGCCAGCCGTCGGGTGAAGAACGGCAAACCCCTGATTCAGGATCCGACCTTCAGCCAACGTATCGCGCAGGTCGAAATCGACCTGATGGCAGCAGCGATCAGCAACCTGAGAATTGTTGCCTCGGTAGAAGGCGGCGGCGTTCCGGGAGCGGAAAGCTCTATGCTGAAAGTGCGCGGCACCGAGATTCGCCAGGCCATCAACGACCTGGCACGCCGGGCGATCGGGCCTTACGCCATACCGTTTGTTGAAGAAGAGATGGACCAGGCCTATGACGGCGAATTCTTGTCTGACCCGGATGCTGCGCCCCTGGCTGCCCATTACTTCAACAACCGTAAGCTGTCTATTTTCGGTGGATCAAACGAGATCCAGAAGAACATCGTTTCGAAAATGATTCTGGGACTTTAAGGAGGCGACCATGGATTTCCGACTCAACGAAGAGCAGCAAATGCTGCAGGACACCGTGGCTCGTCTGGTTCGCGGTGAGTACAGCTTTGAAAAACGGCTGGAATACAGCGAATCAGAGCTTGGCTTCAGTGAAAGTTTCTGGAAGCAACTGGGCGAACTGGGCCTGATGGGGGTGCCATTCCCCGAGGAACTCGGCGGCTTTGGCGGCACCGGTGTTGAAGTTCAAAGCGTGATGACCGAGCTGGGCCGCGGTCTGTGCATCGAGCCGTACCTTCAATCTGTGGTTCTTGGTGGCGGGCTAATTAGCCATGCCGGCAATGAACAGCAGAAAGAACAGTGGCTGGCCGGCATTGCAA
>JAAYGA010000205.1 GCA_012727935.1 Pseudomonadaceae bacterium
CCTTTTTCGTAACCAAACAAAGTTGCTTCTAAAAGGCTTTCAGGAATGGCTGCACAGTTAATGGCAATAAATGGTTTGGTTGCTCGGTCCGATTCAGCATGAATAAAACGTGCCAGAACCTCTTTACCCGTGCCAGATTCACCACCAATCATTACTGAAGCATCACTTTTAGCCACCCTACTAGCCAACTGCAAAAGCTCACGACTAATCGGGTCACTTACCACCGGCTGATCTTTCGCTGCTTGCTGGCTGCCCACCTGCGCCAAAAGCAAGGGTTTTAATACTTTAACCAACACTTCAGGTTCAAAAGGCTTAACTAGGTAATCGGCAACGCCATTACGCATAGCGTTAACGGCTTGGTCAATACTGCCATAAGCTGTCATCAACACCACTGGCACACCGGGCCAATTGGCATGCATGGCGGCTAGCAGCTGGTGGCCATCCATCACTGGCATATTGACATCAGAAACCACCAAACTTACTGGGTATTTCTTCATTTTCAACAAGGCTTCTTGGCCATTTTCTGCAGAAATATAAGACCAACCCTCTAAAGCCAAAGTATCTTCTAAGGCTTCACGCAGGTCGGCATCGTCTTCTACAATTAAAATTTGCTGCATTCATTCTCTCCAGAATCTATCTTAGGCTTAGCTAGGGCTTCTTTTTTAACTTCTTTTTCAAGCTCAGCACCCGTAGGCAAAGCCAGCCAAGCCCTTACTCCATTTCCCAAACTGGTTTGCAACCAAAAGCGCCCTTGGTGCGCCTCTACCACGGCCTGAACTATTGCCAAACCCAGCCCAGTACCCTGAGATTTAGTGGTATAAAAAGGCTCTTGTGATTTTTGCACTTGGCTAGTATCAATCCCAGGGCCATTATCAGCCACGCAAAGCAACAAATGCGGTCCAGCTAAACCGGGCAGGTCGTCCACCACTTCTAGGTGAAGGGTTATTTTTGGCGCAGGGCTTATTGCCTCAACAGCATTATTCACTAGGTTAAGCACTGCCCCCACCAGTGAATCAAGGCTAATCACCAGCTCCCCTGCAACACAGCCCACTTCCCAAACAAAAGTTAACTGGTTTCTTTCAACTAATGGCTGAATAGCATCTTGCAGGGCTTGCAAAAATGCGGCCACTTGCATACGCCTTGCCATACGGGTTTCACCTTTAGCAAAAATAAGCATGTCGCGTATTTGTTGGTCCATGTGCTGCAAGCGGCTCTTAATTCTGGCAGCAAATTTTTTTTGTTGCTCAAGTTCTAGGTTGTCTTTTTGTAAATGCCCAGCATAAAGTAAAGCAGTTGATAGCGGTGTGCGTAACTGATGCGCTAAAGATGCAACCATATTCCCCATAGAAGATAAACGTTCATGGCGTGCTAGCTGTTCTTGTAACCGCCGTGTTTCTGTTAAATCTTGCAATAAAATTAGCTGCCCAGCACCTTCCGATAAAGAACTAATTGAAAGGCTTACCCTGCGGCCATCACGCAAAGAAACTTCGTGGCCGTCATCGCTACGGGGCGCAAAAGCACGCTGCACAACAGCAAGCCAAGGTTCATAAAGCAAGGGTTCGCCTAACAAAGCAATGGCAGGCAAGTTAGCTTGGCTAACCTTGCCCTGCTGGTTCAACAACACCAAGCCTGCAGGCAAAACTGCTAAAACATCAGATAAAGTTTGCTCGGCCACCTTGGCAGCAGGGATTTTTGTCACGTTTACACCCACCCTAATTTGGTTAGTCTCACTTGATTACCGCCATTTTCGCACAGACTCCAGTGTTTTGGTTAGAATGGCGCTTTAACACTTCACCTGCCGGAATCTCATGTCGACACCTTTTATTCATTTACGCTTGCACACCGAATTTTCTCTTCATGATGGCCTTATACGCCTTAAGCCCTTGGCTAAAAAAGCGGTCGAGCTGGGTTACCCTGCGCTGTCTTTAACCGATGAAAGCAACCTTTTTGCACTGGTTAAGTTTTATAAAACACTACAAAGCGCAGGTATAAAACCCATTATTGGTAGCGATCTTTGGTTAGAACCCCTAGATAAAAAATCGCAGCCAGCGCGTATAACTTTGCTAGCAATGAATAATCAGGGGTATCTAAATTTAACCGAACTCTTGTCACGGGCTTGGCTTGAAGGGCAATACCTAGGTAAGCCTCACCTAAAATTTGAATGGCTAGCGGCGCAGCCTGAAGGCTTAATTGCTTTGTCGGGTGCTAAAGAAGGGCCGATAGGCCAATTACTTTTAGCGGGGCATTTAGAAGAAGCCACAGAGTTAACGCAACTTTGGATGAAGCTATTTCCTAATGCTTTTTATTTGGAAGTGCAGCGCACAGCCCGTTTAGGCGACGAAGAGTGCCTCCATGCTAGTGTAAAACTGGCGCAACAGCTAGGCTGCCCCTTGGTTGCCACTAATGATGTGCGCTTTATGGATCGTAAAGATTACTGGGCGCACGAAACACGAGTGGCTATTGGTGAAGGCCGCAGCCTTGACGACCCTCGCCGTGAAAACAATTATTCAGAAGAACAATATTTAAAAAGCCCACAAGAAATGCAGGCCTTGTTCAGCGACCTGCCTTCAGCCCTTACCAACAGCGTAGAAATTGCTAAACGCTGTAACGTTGAAGTGCGCCTTGGTGAATATTTTTTACCAAAACTGCCCATTGACCCAGGCATGACTGAAGATGAGTTCTTTCGTAAAAAATCCCATGACGGCCTAACCAAGCGGTTTGAAAAACTGCACCAACCACGGCCTGAAAACTTTGCCAAAATAGAACAAGAATACCGCGACCGGCTCGACTTTGAGCTTAACACCATTATTCAAATGGGTTTTCCTAGCTACTTTTTAATTGTTGCCGACTTTATTGGTTGGGCCATTAATAATCAAGTGCCGGTGGGCCCTGGGCGGGGTTCAGGTGCAGGTTCACTGGTGGCTTATGCGTTGAACATTACCGACCTAGACCCAATTCACTACAGCCTACTGTTTGAACGCTTTCTTAACCCAGAAAGGGTTTCGATGCCCGACTTTGATATCGACTTTTGCATGGAAGGCCGAGAAAAAGTAATTAGGTACGTCACCCAAACTTATGGCCGTGAAGCTGTTTCGCAAATTGTAACCTTTGGAACCATGGCCGCCAAGGGCGTGGTGCGTGACGTGGCAAGAGCGCAGGGCAAACCTTACGCCATTGGTGATCGCCTGTCTAAATCCATTCCTTTTGAAGTGGGCATGACACTTGTCAAGGCCGCCGATGAAGTCGACGAATTAAAAACACTTGAAACAGCCTACCAAGCCAATTTAAAAGGCGAGTTAACCGAACAAATGCTAGAAAGCCTAGACCAAGAAGGCTATGAAGTTTGGGCTATGGCACGTGAGCTTGAAGGGATTGCGCGTAACACAGGTAAACACGCCGGTGGGGTGGTTATTGCGCCCAGTAAACTCACCGACTTTGCACCCGTAATGGCCGATGAAGAAGGCAATGGCTGGGTTGTGCAGTTTGATAAAGATGACATTGAAGAAGCCGGCTTAGTTAAGTTTGATTTTCTTGGCCTGCGTACCCTAACCATTATTGATAGGGCGCTAAAAGACATCAATGAAAAGCGCAAGCTAACAGGCGAAGCCCCCTTAGAAATAACCGGCATTCCATTAAATGATAAAACCACCTTTGATCTACTAAAAAAAGCCGAAACCACCGCTGTTTTTCAGCTGGAATCACGCGGCATGAAAGAGCTGATTAAAAAACTAAAGCCCGACAGCCTAGAAGACATGATTGCACTGGTGGCACTCTTTCGCCCCGGCCCTTTGCAATCGGGCATGGTCGATGACTTTATTCAGCGCAAACACGGTTTATCAAAAATTTCTTACCCCCACCCAGATTATGAAGATGCTTCGCTTGAACCCGTATTAGCACCCACCTATGGCATCATTCTTTACCAAGAACAGGTCATGCAAATTGCTCAGGTAATGGCCGGCTTTACGCTTGGCGGTGCCGACATGCTGCGGCGCGCTATGGGTAAGAAAAACCCTGAAGAAATGGCTAAAATGCGCCAGCTATTTATGGAAGGTAGCCAAAAAAATGGCATAGATGCCATTAAAGCAGGGCATATTTTTGACTTGGTAGAAAAGTTTGCAGGCTATGGTTTCAACAAATCTCACTCAGCCGCTTACGGCCTTGTTTCTTACCAAACGGCTTGGCTAAAAACCCATTACCCTGCTTCATTTATGGCGGCGGTTATGTCGACTGAAATGAACAATACCGACAAGGTGGTTATGCTAGTTGAAGAAAGCCGTGCCATGAAGCTAATCATTAACTCGCCCAATGTTAACCTAGGCAACTGGCATTTTACTGTAAATGCACAAGGTGAAATTGTTTATGGCCTAGGTGCAATAAAAGGCGTGGGTGAAAGCCCTGTTGAAGCTTTAATTGAGGCAAGAGAAGCAGGCGGTGCTTTCACTGATTTGTTTGATTTTTGCAGTCGGGTTGATATGAAACGCTTAAACAAGCGCAGCATTGACGCACTGATTCGCAGCGGCGCTTTAGATGAACTTGCCCCTAGCCGCAACCTGCTATTAGCCGCTTTAGAAGACGCGCTTAAAGCCGCCGACCAAGCCAACCGCAATGCAAGCCTTGGAATGGATGACTTATTTGGCGGCCTAAGCGTTGCACAAGCCAGCAATACTAACCCTTATGCAGCCTACCTAAACACCCCACAATGGACAGACAAACAACGCCTAGCCGGTGAAAAAGAAACCCTAGGGCTTTACTTAACAGGTCACCCCATTGATGAATACGAAGCAGAACTTAAACGCTTTGTTAGTAAAAAAATAGCCAACTTGCAACCATCAAGAGAACCACAACGCATTGCCGGTTTAGTGATGGCGTTTCGCACCATGCGTAACAAGCGCGGTGAAACCCTAGCCTTCTTAACCCTTGATGACCGTTCTGGACGCCTTGAAGTTTCAATTTTTGGCGAAGAATATGAGCGTTATAAAGCCCAGCTAACCAAAGATGCACTACTTATTTTAGAGGGCGAAGTCAGGGAAGATGCCTTTACCGGTGGCCTTGCCATGCGCTGCAAAGAAATTACCCCCATTGCAGAAGCGCGCAGCAGATTTGCCCACGCCCTAGAACTGAATTTTAATGAACACAACTTTGATACTAACCAAGTTATTCAGCTAGGCGAATGCTTAACCAAGCACCAACAACAAGACGGCGGTTTAGAAGTTTACCTTGTTTATACCTGCCAGTTAGGCAAAGCAACCCTCTTACCTAGCAACACTTGGCGTGTTAATCCAAAAGATGAATTACTTGAAGAGCTAAGCAAACTACTGGGCAAAGACCAGCTGCACCTAGTCTATTTAAATGAGGGGCAGGCAAGGCGAGCTTAGTGAAATTACAGTTTAAGTTTTGAGTCTGCAGCATCTTTCGTCTATAGTTGCCGCCAATAGTTGCCGCAAATTTAAGTTAAAGTTGCGACTCAACTTACCTTATAAACAGCTGCTAAATAAATTCTAGGCGAACCTACTATTATGAATTTGAACTATTTAGATTTTGAACAACCCATTGCTGATCTTGAAGTAAAAATTGAAGAGTTACGCCTAGTGGGTAACGATTCAGACCTTAACCTAAGCGATGAAATTACCCGTTTGCAAGAAAAAAGCCAAAAGCTTACCGAGCAAGTTTTTTCTAATCTAACGGCTTGGCAGGTTTCGCAATTAGCACGCCACCCCATGCGTCCTTATACGCTTGATTACTTAAACCTGCTGTTCGATGACTTTGACGAGCTGCACGGTGACCGTAATTTTGGTGACGATGCAGCCATAGTGGGTGGCATGGCACACCTAGATGGCCGCCCTGTGATGGTTATTGGCCACCAAAAAGGCCGCGATGTAAAACAAAAAGTTAAACGTAATTTTGGGATGCCACGCCCCGAAGGTTACCGTAAAGCACTGCGCTTAATGGAAATGGCCGAACGCTTTAAAATGCCCATTTTAACCTTCATTGACACCCCAGGCGCCTACCCTGGCATTGACGCTGAAGAGCGCGGCCAGTCTGAAGCCATTGCCTTTAACTTAGCGGTTATGTCACGCCTAAAAACACCCATTATTTCTACTGTTATTGGTGAAGGCGGTTCAGGTGGCGCACTGGCCATAGGCGTGTGCGACGAACTCATGATGCTGCAATATTCAACCTACTCAGTTATTTCACCCGAAGGCTGCGCCTCAATTTTGTGGAAAAGCGCCAGCAAAGCCGCCGATGCAGCCCAAGCGATGGGGCTTACCGCACCCCGCTTAAAAGAACTTGGCTTAGTTGATAGACTAATTCCTGAACCCCTAGGTGGCGCGCACCGCAACCCAGAAGCGATGGTTATTAATTTAAAAGCTGCCTTAATTGAAGCACTAGAAAAGCTTGATGAAAACACGGAAGAAGAACTGCTAGAAAGACGCTACCAGCGCCTTATGAGCTATTCTTCACTGCAAGACATTTCTTAACCTAAACTTTTTAAATTAGCTATTTAGGTTAACGATTAAAAAGAGGCGATTAAATTGCCTCTTTTTTTGCCTAGGCGGTTTCTTTTTATGCACCCACTTATGCACCCACTTATGCACCCACTTGTAAAACAACTGCAACAAACACTCCCCCCCAACACCAGTAAAATCTGCGTGGCTTTAAGTGGTGGCCTAGATTCACGGGTACTTTTTGAACTGGCTAAACAATTTAAACAGGCAAGGCAACAACAAGAACACCAGCCAAAAATTCAATTAAGAGCCATTCATATTCATCACCAGCTTTCACAGTTTGCTGATGATTGGGCGGCTTTTTCACAAGCAATTTGTGACGCTGCAAAAGTGCCCTTAAGTATTTATCAAGTCGATACAAAAGACTTTGCCACGGCAAGCCTAGAAGACCGTGCAAGGCGTGCAAGGTACCAAGTGTTTGAACAAGAACTGCAAGCCGGTGAAGTGCTTTTACAAGGCCACCACCAAGACGACCAAGTAGAAACGCTCTTATTGCGTCTGTTGCGCGGCGCCGGAACTTTGGGGCTGGCCAGCATTCCTTTGCAAAGACCGCTGGGCAAAGGGCTTATTTTACGCCCACTATTAAATACGCCCAGATCTGAACTGCTTAAGTTTGCCCAAGCAGCCCAACTCACATGGGTGGAAGATGACAGTAACTTTGAAGTGGATTTTGACCGTAACTTTTTACGTTTAGATATTCTGCCTCTATTACAAAAACGCTTCCCCAACACCAACACCAACTTAGCCCGTGTTACCCAGCTAGCCGCCGACAGCCAGCAGCTTAACCAAGACCTAGCCCAATTAGATTTAGCCCACTGCCTACTCACAGAACACAGCCTTAATTTAAAAAGCTTTTTAAAACTGGCCGACTATCGCCAAGTTAATTTGCTGCGCTATTGGTTAAGAATAAGAAACTTAACCCTTCCAGGGCATAAAATTTGGCAAGAATTAACCAAGTTGTATAGCGCCGGTGAAGACACTCAACCCATTATTTGCTGGGATAAAGGCGCTGCACAAGTTGAGGCTAGACGTTTCCAAAACCAGTTATTTATAGCGCCTAGCCACTATTTCCAGCCACTGGCTAATAATTGGCAAGCTAGCTGGGATGGTAAGTCCCCATTTAATACACCGGTTGGAAAAATAGATTTTCAGCTGGTTAATCAACAAGGTTCTGACCCCAAGACCCACTCCAGCATTCCACCTTTTATACCTTTTATACTTAAAGCTCGCCAAGGTGGTGAGAAATTACGCCAAACTAAACGTGGGCAACGTGATGTAAAGCGTTTGTTGCAAGAGCTAGCACTACCCCCTTGGCAGCGTAACCAGTTGGTTTTTATTTGGCAGCAAGACCAATTGGTTGCGGTCGATCAATACCTAGTAGCAGAAGGCTGGCAGATCATTAAATGAGTTGATTCTTGCTTTGGATTTTTTAGCCCTTCTGGTAGACTTGCTTCCCATCTAAAGGCTTTTCCTCCCTGTTTTTTTGTTCTGACCTATAAAAGGTTAGAAACTGATCTATTTTTCGGACGGTTTTCATGACGCGTTACATATTCGTGACTGGTGGTGTTGTTTCATCTTTAGGAAAAGGCATAGCTTCTGCTTCCCTAGCAGCAATTCTTGAAGCCCGTGGCTTAAAGGTCACCATCATGAAGCTGGACCCCTACATTAACGTAGACCCAGGCACCATGAGTCCTTTTCAGCACGGTGAAGTTTTTGTAACCGAAGACGGCGCAGAAACCGACCTAGACTTAGGCCATTACGAACGTTTTATTCGTTCACGCATGACCCAAAAGAATAACTTCACCACAGGCCGTGTTTATGAACACGTACTCCGCAAAGAACGCCGCGGTGATTATTTTGGTGGCACAGTGCAAGTTGTTCCGCACATTACTGATGAAATTCAAGAACGTGTTATCGAAGGCTCTAAAGGTTACGACATAGCTTTAGTTGAAGTGGGCGGCACGGTAGGCGATATTGAATCCCTGCCCTTTTTAGAAGCCATTCGTCAAATCAGGGTTAAAGTCGGTTCACAACACGCGCTGTTTATGCACCTAACCCTAGTGCCTTATTTAAAAACCGCCGGTGAAACCAAAACCAAGCCCACCCAGCACTCGGTTAAAGAACTGCGTTCTATCGGTATTCAACCCGACATTCTTATTTGCCGATCTGAAGTAAGTATTGAAGCTAACGAGCGCCGCAAAATTGCCCTCTTCACCAATGTTGATGAAAATGCGGTTATTTCTTTGCCTGATGCCGATACCATCTACCGCATTCCCAGCATGTTGCACGAACAAGGCCTTGATGAAATTGTGATCCAAAAATTTGGCCTAACCTGTCCAGAAGCTGATTTAAGCGAATGGGTGCAGGTGGTTGATGCCAAACTTAACCCTCAGAAAACCGTTAAAATTGCCATGGTCGGTAAGTACATGGAATTATTAGACGCTTACAAATCTTTAATTGAAGCCATTCAACACGCTGGCATCAAAACCCGCACCAAGGTTGAAGTCGACTTTATTGATTCTGAAGAAATTGAACGCAAAGGTACTGATCGCCTAATAGATAAAGATGCCATTCTAGTGCCTGGCGGTTTTGGTGAACGCGGCGTAGAAGGTAAAATTCTGACTGCCCAGTTTGCCCGTGAAAACAAAATTCCTTACTTGGGCATTTGTTTAGGTATGCAAGTCGCTGTTATCGAATTTGCGCGCAATGTGGTGGGCTGGAAAGATGCCGATTCCACAGAGTTTACCCTAGACACCCAGCACCCAGTTATCGGCTTAATTACCGAATGGATAACCGCTGACGGCAAGATTGAAATGCGTGATACCCATTCAGACCTAGGCGGCACCATGCGTTTAGGTGGTCAGGTTTGCCATTTAGAACCCAACACTAAAGCTTTTGCTAGTTATAACGCAGAAAAAATTGTCGAGCGTCACCGCCACCGTTATGAAGTAAATAACCAATTTATTGGTGAATTAGAAAAAGCCGGTCTAATTGTTTCAGGTCGCAGTGAAAACAAAGCACTCGTAGAAATCATTGAACTACCAGACCACCCTTGGTTTGTTGCTACCCAGTTCCACCCAGAATTTACTTCAACACCACGCGATGGCCACCCATTATTTACTGAATTTGTGAATGCTGCTTTAGCACACAAGGCCGAACGTAAAAGCACGGGCAATGCCGTATGAGTCTAAACCCTAACAATCTAGCCAGTATTAGGGTTGCCGACCTAACACTGGCTAACAACCGCCCCTTTGTTTTATTGGGCGGCATGAATGTGTTGGAATCGCGTGATATGGCAATGCGTGTAGCGGAACACTACGTTGAGGTTACACAAAAGCTGGGCATTCCTTACATTTTTAAAGCCAGTTTTGATAAAGCCAACCGCTCATCTGTTCATTCCTTTCGTGGCCCAGGCCTTGATGAAGGCTTAAAGCTGCTGCAAGAAATTAAAAGCACCTTTAATCTGCCTGTTATTAGTGATATTCACGAATGGGAACAGGCAGCGCCAGCCGCCGAAGTATTAGATATTTTGCAGCTGCCCGCATTTTTAGCGCGCCAAACCGACCTAGTTGCCGCCATAGCTAAAACGGGCAAGCCCGTTAACGTAAAAAAGCCCCAGTTTATGTCGCCCCACCAAGTGAGCAATTTAATAGAAAAGTTTGCTGAAAGCGGTAATAACCAAGTGATGCTTTGCGAACGTGGCGCTTGTTTTGGTTACGATAACCTAGTCGTTGATATGCTAGGTTTTGGCGTGATGAAAAAAGTGGCCAACAACGCACCCCTTATTTTTGATGTGACGCATGCGTTACAAATGCGTGATGCAACGGGCGCAGCTTCGGGCGGTCGCCGTCAACAAGTAGCAGAATTAGGGCGGGCAGGCTTAAGCCAAGGTATAGCAGGTTTGTTTTTAGAAGCGCACCCCAACCCCGCCCAAGCCAAATGCGACGGCCCTTCAGCTTTACCGCTAGATAAGCTTGAACCTTTTTTACAGCAGATGAAAGCAGTGGATGATTTAATTAAATCCTTACCTGAATTACACATTGATTAAACCCTTATTTAATAATTAACTATCCTAACTGACTTAATTGGAGACTTCTTTTCATGGCTAAGATTATCGATATTAAAGGGCGTGAAGTGCTGGATTCACGTGGCAACCCAACGATTATGGTTGACCTGTTAGTAGACGGTGGTTTCAAAGGTTCTGCCTGCGCCCCTTCTGGCGCTTCTACCGGCTCTCGTGAAGCGCTTGAACTGCGTGATGGCGATAAGTCTCGCTACCTAGGCAAAGGCGTTCTTAAAGCCGTAGCCAATGTAAATGGCCCCATTCGTGATGCACTGTTAGGCCAAGATGCTAGCCAACAGGCTGCTATAGATAAAATTATGCTAGACCTAGATGGCACCGAAAACAAAGCTAAGCTAGGTGCTAACGCAATTTTAGCGGTTTCACTGGCTGCCGCCAAAGCCGCTGCCAAAGCCAAAGGCATTGAATTATTCGAGCACATAGCCAACATTAATGGCACACCGGGTGTGTATTCCATGCCTGTGCCGATGATGAACATTATCAACGGTGGCGAGCACGCCGATAACAACGTTGATATTCAAGAATTTATGGTGCAGCCGGTTTCAGCGCCTAACTTTGCTGAAGCATTACGCGCCGGTGCAGAAATTTTTCATGCACTTAAAAAAGTATTACAAGATAAAAACCTTAGCACCTCAGTGGGTGATGAAGGCGGTTTTGCACCTAATCTTGCCTCTAACGCTGAAGCACTGGCGGTTATTAAAATTGCTGTTGCGGCTGCCGGTTATGAATTAGGCAAAGACATTACCCTAGCCTTAGACTGTGCTGCTTCTGAGTTTTACAAAGACGGCCAGTACAACTTAGCCGGTGAAGGTAAAGTTTTTACTGCTGAAGAATTTAGCGATTATTTAGCAGACCTTTGCAAAACCTACCCGATAGTTTCTATTGAAGATGGTCAGGATGAATCTGACTGGGCTGGCTGGAAAATTCAAACCGAAAAACTGGGTGATAAAATTCAGCTAGTAGGCGATGACCTGTTTGTAACCAATACTAAAATTTTACAAGAAGGCATTAGCAAAAATATCGCTAACTCCATTCTTATTAAATTTAACCAAATTGGTACGCTAACTGAAACCTTAGAAGCCATTCAAATGGCAAAAGATGCCGGTTATTCAGTGGTTATTTCTCACCGTTCAGGCGAGACAGAAGACTCAACCATTGCAGACCTAGCCGTAGGCACCGCCGCCGGCCAAATTAAAACTGGTTCGCTATGCCGTTCTGACCGTGTAGCCAAGTACAACCGCTTATTAGTTATAGAAGAAATTCTAGGCAGTAAAGCACCCTATGCTGGTTTAAAAGCCATAAAAGGCCAATAACAGCGACTAAGCAGTAACAACTAATAGCAGTAAAGCCTCTGTTAGCAGCATTAACCAGTAACGCACAATAACTGCACTGTTTTAACCTTAATTAAGCAGTGTAGTTATTAGTATTTTCACTTACCTAAACAGCAAGGCATAGCTAAGGTTTTAAGCATTAGACTTTTAATAGGAAAGCAAACATGCAGTTTTTTTTTAAAAAAATCCTTATTTTATCATTAAGTGTTACTTTGGTAGGTTGCCTTGCCCAACATAAACCCTTGCAGGGACAGCAATCACAACCCGTTTCTAGCCAACGCCCTGCTTGGATAAACAACCCTCAAATAGCAGGTGAAACTGTGGGATTGGGGCATTCAGGGCTGCACTTTAATGGACGAGCAGCGCAGCGTGAACTTGCAACGCGCCGCGCGCTTGATGAAATTGCCCGACAAATGGGCGTTACAGTTAGCAATGCCACCATTATTAACCAGCAGCTAACTGGGGCAGGTGCTAGCACAAGCATGACAGGCACTTCCTTTCAAAGCGTTGATGGCCGAGTAGTGAACGCTGTAGTGCATGGTGAATGGCAAGAAAGTGACAATTTTTATATTCTTATGATTGCGCGCTAGCCAACAACTAACCCCTTCAAGGTAGGTAATTCATTTCTAGCTACTCTGCATGGGTAGCTTTTTTATTTCTGATCGTTAAAACCACAAGTTAAAACCACAAGAAGTGGCCGAATTTCGTATAATCAGTTTTTTTACTCTTGTTGCTAATCACTATGTCGCGTTTTTTATTTGTTTTAACGGTGCTTTTACTGTTAATAACTCAGTATCGGCTTTGGTGGGGTGAAAATGGCCTAGTTGAATATTGGCAAACTAAGGCTTTGGTTTCAAATTTAGAAACCAGTAATCTGCAGCTACAAAAGCGCAACGCTCGGCTTGAAGCACAGGTACAAGATTTAAAAAGTGGTTTAGATGCCTTAACAGAACGCGCCCGTTTTGATTTAGGCATGATTGGCAAGGAAGAAACTTTTTTCTGGATAGTTGGCGACCCACCCCAACAATTCAAAGTACCTGAACAAGTAATGGAATCAGTACCATGACCCACGCTTTAACTACCAATAGCAACCGCCTCTGGTGCTTACTTCCAGCCGCAGGCTTAGGCCAGCGCATGGCAGCTGAATTGCCTAAACAGTATTTGCCTTTAGCGGGGCAAACACTCATAGAGGTTACACTTAGCCGCTTGCACTTGGCTTTTCCTGAAGCCGTTTTAGTGCTGCCCCTGCATGAAGAAGATTTGTGGTGGCCAGCGGCAGAACAAAGGTTTTTACACGACTATCCGCAAGCCAAGCTAATCACTTGCCTAGGCGGTAAAGAGCGTGCCGACTCAGTATTAAATGGCTTGAATGTTCTAGCTGCCCTAGCCCAAGCAGACGATTGGGTCATGGTGCATGACGTGGCTCGCCCCTGTGTTACTCAGCAAGATTTACAAAAGCTGTATAACGCCTTGCAAGATCACCCCGTTGGCGGTCTTTTGGCAGCACCGGTTGCCGATACTATGAAGCGTAGCCAAGCCTGTGCTAACAACAGTTACCAAAAAGTCGGTGCAACGGTTGACCGTAATCAGCTTTGGCATGCGCTTACGCCACAAATGTTTCGCTATAACAAACTACACTTAGCCCTAGCAGAAGGGTTAGCTAATAACCTAAGCCTAACCGATGAATCCTCTGCCTTAGAAGCCGCAGGTTTTAACCCTTTATTAATTATAGGGCGCAGAGACAACATTAAAATCACGCACCCTGAAGACCTTCCCTTTGCAGAACTGCTACTTGCCCACCAACAAACCCTTCAGGAAAGGAATTAAACCATGCGTATTGGACAAGGCTTTGATGTTCATAAATTTGGCCCAGGCGAATTTATTACCCTAGGTGGCGTACACATTCCTTACCACCAAGGCTTAGAAGCCCATTCCGATGGTGATGTGCTTATTCATGCCCTTTGCGATGCCTTGTTAGGCGCTTGCGGTTTAGGCGATATTGGCCACCATTTCCCCGACACTGACCCTGCCTTTGCCGGTGTCGACAGCCGTGTTTTATTGCGCCGTGTAATGGCCGAAGTGCAAAAAAAGGGCTACCAGCTTACCAACGCCGACATGACCCTGATTGCCCAAGCACCCAAAATGGCACCCCACCTGCCTGCCATGCTAGAAAAGCTAGCCGCTGATTTAAACACCCCCGTGGATAGATTAAACATTAAAGCCAGCACCACTGAAAAATTAGGCTTTGTAGGCCGCAATGAAGGCATTAGTGCCTTAGCTGTTGTTCTCTTGGAAACCTCATGCAATCCATAACGCCTTCCCTTACCACCCCAGCAACCTCAATATCAGTCGCCTCAGTAGAAGCCAGTTCGCTAGAAGTATTGCAAACCCAGCTGCCCACGGCCTTACCAGTTTCACCTTGGCAGGGTGTTTACCGTTTAGCGCCTGAAGATTTCCAAGTAGAAGAAGTGTTAGGTTTTAAGCCTGAAGGCCAAGGCGAACACTTGTATTTATGGATAGAAAAAAATGGCAGCAATACCCTTTTTGTGGCACAAGAACTGGCTAGAAGTGCCGGTATTCACCCTGCTGCGGTGGCCTATTCAGGTTTGAAAGACCGCCATGCCATTACCCGCCAGTGGTTTTCTTTACACCTAGCAGGCAAAGCAGACCCAGCCCTAGCCGACCTTAATGGCGCTAACTGGCAGGTTTTAAAAATGGCGCGCCACCCACGCAAGTTAAAACGCGGCACCCACCGCAGCAACCGTTTTACTTTACGTTTGCGTATTGATAATGCCGATGACACCACCGGCAGCTGGCTAGAAGAACGCTGGCAACAGATTATTCAACAAGGCGTACCCAACTATTTTGGCCCACAACGCTTTGGGCGAGGCGGCCAAAACCTAACCAAAGCCTTAGCTTGGTTAATGGCTAATCCGCCACAAAAGCCACCCAAGCGCCAAGAAAAAAGCCTTTATCTTTCAGCCCTACGCAGTGCCTTATTTAATGCTTGGTTGGCCAAAACCCTCACTGAACAACACTGGCAAACACCTTTAACTGGCAGCTGCTTTAACTTGCAAGGCACACGCAGTTATTTTGCCGACCCAGCGGCCACCAACATTACTGAGCGTTTAGCCAAGGGCGACATTAACGCGGCCGGCCCTTTAGCAGGCAAGGGTAATCTTGAAAGTTCTGGCCTTGCCTTAGCGGCGGAAACGGCTTTTCGTGAAGCCTATTTACCCTACTGGCAAGCCTTAGAGAAACAAGGCTTAGCACTGGACTATAAACCCTTGCGAATGCTGCCCCAAGCCACTGAATTTAACTGGCAAGCACCTTGGTTAACGCTGAGCTTCACACTGCCAAGCGGCTGCTTTGCTACCAGCCTGCTGAGTGAATTAATTAAAGCGCAAGACGCACAACTTGCTTAGGCTGGTTTTGAATTAAGGAGAGAGCTAAATGAAGTTACTTTTATCCAATGATGACGGTGTTCATGCCGATGGCCTTGCAACCTTGGCCGCCGCCTTAAAAGATTTGGGTGACCTGCTAGTGGTTGCGCCTGATCGTAACCGCAGCGGTGCAAGTAATTCACTTTCGTTAGACCGCCCACTTTGCCCACAACAGCTTAATAATGGCTTTTGGTCGGTTGATGGCACACCCACCGATTGTGTGCATTTAGCCGTGGGTGGTGTGTTTGGTGATCTGCCAGATTTGGTAATTTCAGGCATTAATCACGGTGCTAACCTAGGTGATGATGTGCTTTATTCTGGCACTGTAGCGGCCGCAACTGAAGGCCGTTTTTTAGGTTTGCCTGCCATTGCTGTTTCACTAGCGGGCAACACCCACTTTGCTACCGCAGCAGAAGTAGTGCGTAAGCTGGTGAAAGGCTTTATTGATGGTCATAACCAGCTACAATTACCGCCTCGCAGCCTGTTAAATGTTAACGTGCCTGACGTGCCTTTATTCGCACTCAAAGGCTATGAAATAACCACCCTAGGGCATCGGCATAAAGCCGTTGATCCTATTAAAATCATTGACCCTCGTGGGCAAGCACGCTATTGGATAGGCGGCGTGGGTAATGCTGCTGAAGCGGGTGCAGGCACAGATTTCCATGCAATTAATAGGGGGCTTGTTTCCATAACCCCCTTACAGTTTGATATGACACGGCATGAAAGCCTTGATCAGGTGAAAAAATGGTTGAACTCTTGCAGCTAAACCCTCAATTCAGAGGCATAGGCTTTACTTCCCAACGCACCCGTAACCGGATGATTGAGCGCCTAGTTGAGCAAGGAATAACAAACAACAAAGTATTAGAAACCTTACGCAATCTGCCTAGGCATTTATTTGTTGATGAAGCCTTGTCGCACCGCGCCTACGAAGATACCGCACTGCCCATTGGCTTGGGGCAAACGCTTAGCCAGCCTTACATAGTGGCGCGAATGACTGAGCTACTACTAGAAAAAAACCCGAATAAAGTATTAGAAATAGGCACGGGTTCTGGCTACCAATGTGCGGTGTTAGGCTGCCTAGTGCAAGAGGTTTGGAGCGTAGAACGCCTTGAACCCCTGCTTGAAAAAGCACGGCAGCGTGTTAAAGATTTAAAGCTAAACAACATAAAACTACGCCATGCCGACGGTAATTTTGGCTTAGCCACCGCCGCCCCCTTTGATGCCATTCTAGTTACCGCTGCGCCTAATGAAGTGCCAAACAGCCTTTTTGAACAGCTAGCAGAAGGGGGGCGTTTAATTATTCCTGTAGGCAAGGAACAACAAATGCTAAGTGTTTTTGATAAAGAAGAAGGCCAAATGATTCAAACCAACATTGAACCCGTGCGTTTTGTACCCCTGTTATCGGGTGCTAATAAGTGAAGCCTTGGCAAATTTATTTACGGGGCGTATTAATGGGTGCTGCCGATCTAGTACCGGGCATTTCTGGTGGCACAGTGGCATTTATTACCGGCATTTACCCACGCCTTATTAACAGCCTACGCAGTTTTGATTTAAAGCTTTGGGCAGTCTGGAAAAAAGAAGGCTTTGCTGGCATTTTTAAAGCCGTGGATGCTGTTTTTTTAGTGACTTTATTAGCCGGAATTTTATCTAGCCTACTGGTGTTAGCCCACCTGATTAGCTGGCTTATTAGCAGCTTTCCACTACACTTAAACGGTTTATTTTTTGGTTTAGTGGCAGGCTCAGCAGTCATTATTTCACGCGAAATGGGTGGCTGGACGCTTAGCCAACTGTTTTTTATGCTGCTAGGTGCATTTATTGCCACTTTTATAAGCCTGCTGCTGCCTAGCATTGGTAGCATTACACCGCTTACTTTTTTCTTTGCTGGCATGGTGGCTATTTGTGCGATGATTTTACCGGGCATTTCTGGCAGTTTTTTACTGCTTACACTGGGGCTTTATGGCCCTTTAATAGAAGCCGTTAAATCTTTTAATTTAGTTTTTCTAGGCGCTTTTGCAGCAGGTGCAGGTTTGGGGCTTTTAGCTTTCTCCCATCTGTTAGGCTGGTTATTTGATCACTTTAAAGCAGCAACCTTTGCTACTTTATTTGGCTTTGTTATTGCTTCGCTGAAACACATCTGGCCTTGGCAAATGTTAAGCAGCTACCGAATGAGTGAACAGGGGGAAATGGTTCCTTTAGAAACACAAGTGTTACCACCTTGGGCTTTTACCGAGATAACCAACCAATCTTCTCACCTACTTACTGTCCTACTATTAATGCTTGTTGGGCTGTTACTAGTGATTTATATGGGTTCTAAGAACAACTAGCCACCCGTTCACCTCGGCGGCATATAACTTGCTTGTTTTACACTGTGTAGTCAGGGAGTCCTTCTTACAGGAGAAAGATAATGACAAAACGCAGTTTGAACCCCACCAGTATAAAAAAAGAACCCTTCATCAGCCGCTCTTCGCTAGACCCAACCCAGCTGTATTTAAATGAAATTGGCCGCTCACCTTTGCTAACCGCCCAAGAAGAAGTATTTTTCGGGCGTTTAGTGCGCCAAGGTGACGAAGCAAGCCGCAAACGCATGATTGAAAGCAACTTACGCCTAGTTGTAAAAATAGCCCGTCGCTACAACAACCGTGGTCTAGCCTTATTAGATTTAATAGAAGAAGGCAATTTAGGCTTAATTAGAGCCGTTGAAAAATTTAACCCTGAACTGGGCTTTCGTTTTTCAACCTATGCAACTTGGTGGATACGCCAAACCATTGAACGCGCTTTAATGAACCAAACACGCATTGTTCGCTTGCCTATTAACCTAGTTAAAAAACTTAATACTTATTTAAGAATAGGGCGTGAACTAACCCAACAAGGTAACCAGCCAGCAACGGCTGAAGACATAGCCAACCACTTAAACAAGCCGGTCAAAAATATTACAGATTTAATGCTACTAAATGAACGCACTAGCTCATTTGATTGCCCTGCAAGGTCTAATACTGACCAATCTCTTTTAGAAACCCTAGCCCTTGAAGATGAAGACCCTTTTGAAAAAATTCAGCAGCAAAATGTTTGTGCTTATGTAGAAAATGGAATTACAAGGCTTACTGAAAAACAGCGTGAAGTTATTGTTAGGCGTTTTGGACTAAGAGGGCATGAAGCAACTACCTTAGAAAAAATAGGCAAAGAAATAGGTTTAACCCGCGAAAGGGTTCGCCAAATTCAAATAGAAGCCTTAACTAAGCTAAAAAAAATAATGGCTAAGCAAGGCATCACTATGGAGGCAGTCTAATAACTAGTAACAAGCAGTCAGCGCCATGTACGCATTTGCATACATAGCTGAGTGACATCAACAGCAATAACTGTTGTTTAAGTTATATTTCAACCTAGCTTTTACTTAACCATTTGATTTATATAAAATTATTTTCTTGTAGCATGTTTATGTGGGTCATCTAGCCCCCTTTTATTTTATAAAGAAAGTGCTAATCTACACAGGTCGTTAAGGAGCAAGGCAGCAAAATGACAAGGACAAAAAGGATGTAAAGTGCAGGGTTAAAGGAGGCTAGGATTGCCAAACCAGAACGCACTAGGAGCAGCTTAGGAAAAGCTGAACAAGCAGGTAGCTTAAGTTTGTACATGGAAGTTTAGGAACAAACACTAGGACACTCTTTTAAGGAAAAAGAGTCAGTAAGGATGCTGAATAAGGACATACCACAGGGCGGCTTTGCCGCCCCTATTTTTTTCTAGGTTATTACTCTTCGCACTAAAAACTTGTATTAAAAATCTGCACTAAACCTAAGTCACTACCTTTATTATTATTGATCACTTCATTGAAATGTATAGCAGAGTCATGCTTTTACCTGACGCATCACCTAGCATCAGGTAAAATACTGGGTATGAATTCCACTCTCGCTGCACACTCGGTACCCCCTCATGTTTGTACGTAAAATTTTTGACTACCCTAAATACTGGGCTGAATGCTTTGGCACAGCACCTTTTTTACCCATGAACCGTGAAGAAATGGACCTGCTTGGCTGGGACAGGTGCGATATTATTCTTGTCACAGGCGATGCTTATATAGACCACCCTTCTTTTGGCATGGCCGTGATTGGGCGTACCCTTGAAGCCCAAGGCTTTCGAGTCGGCATTATTGCTCAGCCAGACTGGCAGTCTAAAGACGATTTTATGAAGTTAGGCAAGCCCGAGCTTTATTTTGGGGTAACGGCTGGCAATATGGATTCGATGATTAACCGCTACACAGCAGAGCGCAAAATTCGTTCTGATGATGCTTATACCCCAGGTGGCATGGCAGGTAAGCGCCCCGACCGCGCCAGCGTGGTTTATACCCAACGCTGTAAAGAAGCTTGGAGTGATGTGCCGGTAGTATTGGGTGGCATTGAAGGCTCTTTAAGGCGCATTGCCCATTATGATTACTGGCAAGACAAGGTGCGCCGTTCTATTTTACTGGATTCAAAGGCCGATATTTTACTGTTTGGTAATGCTGAACGGGCGCTAATTGAAGTGACTCACCGCTTAGCCATGGGCGAAAAAATTACCGACATTACCAATGTGCGTGGCACGGCTTTTATTCGTAAAGACACCCCTGCTGATTGGTTAGAAATTGATTCAACCCGTGTTGATCGTCCTGGGCGTATTGACCGAGTTATTAACCCCTATGTGAATACGCAAGACACCGAAGCCTGTGCCGTTGAACAGCAAAAAAACAACCCCTTAACGGTGTCTGGACTAGATGAACAAACCGAACAAGCATTAGAATTACTAACCGCTGAACAAGCCGCTGAACGTAAAAAACTAGAAAAGCTAGTGACTAGCACTCACCGCTCTAAAAGTGTGATTCGCCTGCCAAGCTTTGAAAGAGTCAGCAAAGACCCTGTGCTTTATGCCCACGCCAACCGTGTTTTGCACCTAGAAACCAACCCCGGCAATGCCCGTGCGCTAGTACAAAAGCACGGCGAACAAGATTTATGGATTAACCCGCCACCCATTCCTTTAACCACTGAAGAAATGGATGCGGTATTTGACCAGCCTTATGCCCGTGCGCCTCACCCTGATTATGGCGATGCCAAAATACCGGCTTGGGATATGATACGTTTTTCAGTGAATATTATGCGTGGCTGCTTTGGGGGCTGTACTTTTTGTTCTATTACCGAACACGAAGGCCGCATTATTCAAAACCGCTCTAAAGATTCTATTCTGCGTGAAATTGAAGCCATGCGTGACAAGGTAAAAGGCTTTACCGGCATCGTTTCAGACTTGGGCGGCCCCACCGCCAATATGTATCGCCTTGCCTGTAAAGAGCCTGAAGTGGAAGCCGCTTGTCGCAAACCGTCTTGCGTGTTCCCCGGCATCTGCCCAAATTTGAACACCGACCACTCTTCTTTAATTGAGCTTTATAAAGATGCACGGGCATTACCCGGCGTGAAAAAAGTTTTAATTGCTTCAGGTGTGCGCTATGACTTAGCCGTTGAATCACCTGAATACATTAAAGAGTTAGTCACTCACCACGTCGGCGGTTATTTAAAAATTGCTCCTGAACATACTGAAGATGGCCCTTTATCAAAAATGATGAAGCCGGGCATTGACAGCTATGACCGCTTTGAACAGTTATTTACTAAGTTTTCTAAAGAAGCTGGTAAGAAGCAATATTTAATTCCTTACTTTATTGCTGCCCACCCTGGCACTAACGATGAAGACATGATGAACTTGGCGCTTTGGTTAAAAGCCAAGGGTTTACGAGCCGATCAAGTACAAGCTTTTTATCCTTCACCTATGGCAACGGCCACCACCATGTACCACACAGAGCGCAACCCGCTAAGCAAGGTCGATTATAAAAGCGAAAAGCTTGAACCCATTAAGGGTGAACGCCAACGCCGTTTACACAAGGCATTTTTACGCTACCATGACCCAAAAAACTGGCCAATGTTGCGTGAAGCTTTAACAAACATGGGCAGAAGCGATTTAATTGGCTATAGCAAAAAACACCTAGTGCCACCCACAGACCCAATTAAAGGCACCGACCAAGCAGGCAAGGTGCAGGCTAGAGGGCGCATTCTAACCCAACACACCGGCTTGCCACCTAGGGGTAATGCCAAAACCAGTAGTAAAACTAAATCTAAAAAAAGGGTTTAAATTAAGAATTTGGCAACTTATTAAATAAGCAATAGGTTGCCAGATTTTAATCATTTAATAATCAATTTGAAAGTTGCTATCCAGTTCAGGTGAATAACTACTATCTGAACTATCTCCTGCAACAGCCTGCTGATACTCAACTGCAGTACCACCATTCGCATTAATATTAGCACCAAAAGCTTGTCCTACAAGCGTACCACTACCGCCTAAATCCAAGTCAGATAAGGCATAAATCACACCATAAAGCTTGGTACCACCAGATATTTTTACTGCCCCTTTTTTTCCAATAAAAGTTGATAACAAGGTAAATAAAGGCTCTCCTTTATTATTAACGGCACTCTTATTTAAAAACTCAAATCCACCGGTTAACTTGAAGTCGCCAGTAACAATTAAAGTAAGGCTAGAGTCAGAATCTATCTGTATACTAGCACCTCCATTCATCTCTACATCGCCATTAATAAAAAGCACAACTCTACCACCTGATACCCTTAGAGAAGGGTCATTACCACCGCTATTAATTTTAAAGTCTTCAAATACTCTTAAATTTATATCTTCACCTAAAAATGAGACAGGATAATAAATAGGAGCATCAACTTTTTGGTGGTCTTTCACTCGCCTGTCAGCATTATAAACGGCTCTTCGCATTTAAGGGTGTAGAAAAAATCTGACCGGCTGGAAAAGGA
>JAAYGA010000206.1 GCA_012727935.1 Pseudomonadaceae bacterium
AAAAGCTATTTCCAGAACTAGATTTAGAAGTAAAAGATATACCCAGTAGTTATTCAGGCGAGAAAAGTTTAGCCAGAAAGCTTTCTAGCAAAGAGGTTAAATTCATCCCAGCAAAGCAGCATAATAATTTGATAAATACCAAGCAAATGCTTACCAGAATATTTTTTATTTTATCAGTTTATTTTTACATGGTATGAAACAAGGCTTAACTGTAAATATTATTTGTTTGCCCGCCTTACTCATCTCGCTGGCCATTAAATAAACTACCCTCCTATTTTAGGACAGCTCAGTGTGAGCAGAATAAGCAGCGAAGGCATTGATTTCTGCTTAGTAAAGGCATGAATCGTAGCGGAAACTCGATCGTCTAGACCGCTAACTGGTGGGAGCGCGCTGCTTTTGCCAGCGCCATAAACAAGGCGTATTGAAACTGGTTGTTTAAACAGTCTATTTTGGTCTGGCTTTCGAGAGATGCGCACCTTAACGATAAGGTGTGCTCGTTTTTATTCTGCAAGCAAGAGTAAAGCCATGCAAATCATATGGTTATGTTTTGTTTTTTGAAGATAGTGTGCATGCCATTAGCAAGATAGGCGGCATGCTTGAATTGCACCTGAAGGATGGCTTGTTTTTATTGATAAAGGCTTTATTATTCAGAGTCATATACTAATTAAAGCCATGCCGGATCTAGCGGTAAAACGAGCATGCATACTAATAAGCTGTTATGTTTCATTGAGAAAGGGTAGATATGAGCAGTACCAATAGGGATGACTTTACCCCTAATGACAAAAGAATAATGGCGGAGCGTGTCAGCTGGAAATGCTCATTCCCTGGATGTGGTAGAAATACAGTTGGCCCCAACTCTGATGACCCAACTAAAAAGATTAATAATGGCATCGCAGCGCATATCCATGCAGCAGCTTCTGGCGGGCCCAGATACAACCCTCAAATGACCTCAGATGAAAGGAGGCACATCTCGAATGGAATTTGGATGTGCAGAGATCATGGGAATTTGATTGACGCCGATTACACGGAATATTCTGCCAGCACATTACGTGATTGGAAGTCACAGGCAGAAAAAAGAGCTTCTGACAGCCTTAAATTTCCAACTCAAGAGGCTGTAAGTAAAGACGCCACTCTCATTCAACTGGGAAGTAAAATTATTTATTTTGCTCATTGGAACGCGATTCACTCACAAGAGTGGAGTTTTGAGCTAGTTGCTCCTTTTATAGGTAATTCGGACTTACTAAATAATTATGTTTTAGACTTTAGCTCGTTACCTGAAGCCGAACAATACGTTGTTATTGAGTCTCAAGGTGATGCGAGAGAAATTTTAGATAGTAAGATAGAAATTTCATCTGAGGGTAAATGTCTTTTATTCTTAAAAGTAGGTAATAAGCCTATTCCTACTAATCCTCACGATTTAGGTATGGACTTGAGAGTTGATGATACTGGAGATATTTCATTTCTTAATGGTGATCTAGCGACTGTTAAGGGAATTGATACTGCTAAACAAATGATTTCCATTTGTATGAGTCCCTGTGTGTCAACCTAAGCATGAGCCAGCTGATTTTGAGATAACATACAAATCAGGGTGTTTAGGAGAGCGCAATGCCAAAGCCAATCACAGCAGTTGAAACCAAAATCATGCCAGATCCAAAGCT
>JAAYGA010000023.1 GCA_012727935.1 Pseudomonadaceae bacterium
AGGGCATGATGTGGCCTTTCCAGCCGTCTTGTACTTCGGTGTCTTTGCCCTTAACCTTTTTAACCACAATATTGGGATCAACTAGTTTCGTGGCGGCGAATCCTTCAGTTTGCATCATTTCTAAATCGCTACTTATCACTTGCCATTGGTTGTTTAAAAATTGGTAGGCTTGGTATTTGTCGATAAGAGTAATGGGTGCCAAGCGGGTAAATAGCTCGGTGCTTAATTCAGGCTCTTGCTGGTTGCGGTTAACGGCTTGCCAACCTTGAATAAGCGTATTGATTAAATAGTCATCAAAACCAGCAAAAGCTTGGTTATAAGCACTGATAAATTCGATGACTTGTGGGTGCTGGGTAATGGTTGCATTAACGTCTCGTTTGGCAATGGCTAATTCACTGTAGGCGGCAGACTTGGCCACAAACAGCGCATCATGCAATTGCGGGAAGGCTTGCCAATACTGGTGTAACTGCGCAATTTCGCTATTGGGTATTCCACCTAGCATAGTGGCGTGTAAATCCCAGCTTTCAGCCGCTGGTGACGAATCTACATAACGCGGAATATTTAAGTTGTAGCCATTGTCGCGCAGGGTTTGCTTACTCACCACTTGCGAGAATTTTTCGATGCTGTCGCGGTTAATGACCGCATCAACAATGCGCTTAATATCACTGGCTTGCAGTTTATTGTTTTTACCTTCTTTAACAAAGTGCTTGGAGGCATCCACAATCAATACGTCGGTGTTTTGTCGTTTCTGTTTAAGTACGATAATCACGGTAGGAATACCAGTACCAAAAAAGATATTAGAAGGTAAGCCGATAATGGCGTCTATGTGGTTCTGCTCGATCAGTTGCTTGCGAATTTCGCCTTCTTCACCGCCACGGAACAGCACCCCATGGGGCAATACAATGGTCATAATGCCATCGGGTTTTAGGTGGTAAAGGTCGTGCAGCAAAAAGGCAAAATCGGCTTTGGTTTTGGGCGCTAAGCCAAAACGCGAGTAACGTGGGTCGCTGTCTTTAAAACTTGGGTCCCACGCTTGTGAGTAAGGCGGGTTAGAGACGACCGCATCCACATACAGCGCATTGTATGTCCCTTGTGGATCGTTCTCATCAAAGTAGGGCCAATCGTCTTCTAAGGTGTCACCGTTACGGGTTTTGATGTTGCTGGCTTTAATGCCGCGCATGATCAGGTTCATACGGGTCAAGTTATAGGTATTGGCTTTCAGCTCTTGGGCATAATAGGTAATGCTGTCTTTGCTTTTGGCGTATTTTTCGACCGCTTCACCAATATTAATCAGTAACGAACCCGAGCCCGACGTTGGGTCGTAAATCTCGATGGTGTCTTTGTGTTTTAATTCGTGGGCGATGATGTGCGACATCAGTACCGAGACTTCATGCGGCGTATAGAACTCACCGGCTTTTTTACCGGCATTGGCGGCAAATTTTTCAATCAGGTATTCATAGATGTAACCCAGTACGTCATAGCCTTGCTTACCGTTCATTGGGATACTTTTGATTAAATGAAGTAAGTCACTAATGGCTTTTGTGCGTTTACCCGCGCTTTCACCCAGTTTGCTAAGACCCGTTTCGAGTGTGGTGAAAATTCCTTCAAACAATTTTTTGTAGGTAGGCGAAATCAAACGGCTAAAGGCGGATAGCGCATCGCGCACGTTAGACTCGTCAAAGTCGAATGCAGGATCAACCCAAGTAGCAAACAAATTATCGTAAGCGATGAAATAACCTAGATTGTCTTGAATGTACTTGACCGTGTCCGCTTCTTCTTCGTTGAGGGCTTTAATGTCTTCAGATGTCATGCCCTCTTTGGTGACAAACTGAACTAACTGGTCGCTCAGGTACTTGTAAAAAATGAAACCTAAGATGTAATCTTTGTATTCGTTAGCTTCGATTTTTGAGCGCATCTGGTTGGCTGATTCCCAGATTTTTGCAGCTAATTGTTGCTTGTTCATGTTATTTCCTATTCTGTGACCATATCGAAACCAGGCGCAATCGCAAGGTTACCGACACCGTATAAAGTTTGATAATTTTTTAGCCATAAATAGAATTCGGGTGTTTTTAACTGAGCCTCTTTGGAGCAATCGACATTCCAAAGCCGAAGCATGTACCCCGCAGTTGCGGTGCATTAAAAGGACACTCATATAACTATAAAGCGAGCTTGGTTTTTAAGGGTCCGTCCTTAAGACTTTATTTATGTACATAGGGCGCTGTACTTTCATCGCCACCTAAATCAATGATTATAGGTGGCGAATTACGCACGATTAGTTAAAAATTACCTCTAGACCGAGATAGCGGTTCTTCGTGCAGAATGGCAAATTGCTCTCTTAGCTCTAGTATGTGCTCTGCCCAATAGCGTTCGGTATTGAACCATGAAAAAGCGGAGGGGAAAGCTGGGTCGAACCATCGCCGAGCAATCCATGCTGCGTAGTGCATCATGCGAAGTGTGCGTAACGATTCGATGAGATTTAACTCGCGGTCATCGAACTCGTGAAACATCTCATAGCCTTCCAAAAGTGCGTCAAGCTGCTCAGTTTGATCCTGACGGTTGCCGCTAAGAAGCATCCACAAGTCCTGTACCGCAGGGCCCATTCGACAGTCATCAAAATCAACAAATACAGCTCGATCATCTCGCCAGAGAATATTACCTATGTGGCAGTCTGCATGTATGCGGATAGCCGTGTACCTGCAGTCCCTGAATCGTGCGTCAATGATTTTTAGAATGTCACGTGTAAGCGAGTCATAAGCCTCTCTAAGTGTGGGAGGTAGACTGTCGTTACTCAGCAAAAACTCACGGCTAGCAACTCCGTACTCGTCTATATTGATAGCTGGACGATGCTGAAACGGTGACACTGCACCAACCGCATGAAGGCGACCTAGTGAACGGCCAAGCACCTCAATCGTATCAAGCTTATCAAGCTCTGGAGCATGACCGCCAAAACGATTAAATAGAGCAAATATAAACTCTCCATCATGATGTGCAGATTGCCCATTGGGACCGACTAATGGCGGAACTACAGGCCATTCAGCAGCAGTAAGTTCAGCACAAAACGCATGTTCCTCTAAAACCTGCTCGTAGGACCAGCGCGCAGGCCTATAGAACTTCGCAATAAGCGGCTGCTCATCCTCTATGCCTAATTGGAACACACGGTTTTCAAAGGAATTTAATGCAGTAATGCGCCCATCGCAACTGTACCCTTGCGCCTCAACTGCAATCAGTATTCTATCGGGTGTTAGCACGCTGTAAGGGTGAGATGTCATACAAAAAGCCTATTCTAAGTGCGAACTATCATTATAGAGTGAAAATACTATTAATGCTGATTTAGGGTATTGGTCTAACAATTTGTGCTGCACAATCCAGCTAATCCCTTTGCTAAGGTATTCGCTTGCGCTACCCTCACTTTCCTTGCTTTTTCTTCTGCGCTGCTAGTAACAAAGCCCCTAGGGTATTGCCCGCAGCTGCTTGCTGTTGTTTGGCGCTTTGTTGGTTGTGGCTGTTGGCTTGTTTGCTGGCGCGTGCATCGCCGCCACGGGTTGCTGGGCTGTTGCTTTCGGCTGGTTGGTCGCTCATGCGGCAGCTTAGGGCAATGCGGCGGCGTTCAATATCAATTTCCAACACCTTTACTTTAATAATGTCGCCAGCTTTCACCACGTCTCTGGGGTCTTTTATAAAGGTGTCGGCTAGGGCTGAAATGTGAACTAGGCCATCTTGGTGGACGCCTATGTCAACAAAAGCGCCAAAGTTTGCCACGTTAGTCACCACGCCTTCCAGCACCATACCTAGCACTAAATCTTTAATGTCTTCCACGCCTTCTAAAAATTCGGCGGCTTTAAATTCAGGGCGGGGGTCTCTGCCTGGCTTGTCTAATTCTTTTAAAATGTCTGTTACGGTGGGCAGGCCAAAGCGTTCGTCGGTGTAATCGGCTGGGTTAAGCTGGGCTAAAAAGGCGCTGTCGCCAATTATGCTGGCTAAATCACGCTTGTGGGCTTTGGCGATTTTTTCTACTAATGGGTAGGCTTCGGGGTGAACGGCTGAGGCATCCAAGGGGTTTTTACCGTTACGAATCCGTAAGAAACCGGCGCATTGCTCATAAGCTTTAGGGCCTAAGCGTTTAACGTCTAACAACTGGCGGCGTGATGTGAATGCCCCTTGTTCATCACGCAGCGCCACTATGTTTTCAGCCAAGCTGCTGCTTAGGCCTGAAGTGCGGGCTAATAACGGCGCAGAGGCCATGTTTAAATCAACGCCCACGCCGTTTACACAGTCTTCGACGACCGCATCTAACGAGCGTGCCAGCTGCACTTGGGAAACGTCGTGCTGGTATTGCCCCACGCCTATAGATTTAGGTTCAAGCTTCACCAGTTCAGCCAAGGGGTCTTGCAGGCGGCGAGCAATAGAAACCGCACCACGAATGGTGACGTCTAGGTTAGGAAACTCACGGGCGGCAAATTCAGAGGCAGAATAAATTGAAGCACCGGCTTCGTTAACCATGACTTGGGCAATGTTTAGTTTACCGGCAATTAGCTCGCTAACCAGCTTGGCCGTTTCACGGCTGGCGGTGCCGTTGCCTATGGCGATCAGTTCCACCGTGTGCTTTTTACACAGGGCATCCAACACAGCTAACGATTCACGCCACTGGTTTTTGGGTTGGTGGGGGTAAATGGTGGCGTAATCTAACAGCTTGCCGGTTGCATCGACCACCGCCACTTTGCAGCCAGTACGAATGCCAGGATCAAGCGCAAGGGTGGCTTTAGGGCCAGCAGGGGCGGCTAGTAGCACGTCTTTTAGGTTGTGGGCAAACACTTGAATGGCGGCCTCTTCGGCTAGTTCACGCAAACGGGTAAGCAGCTCGGTTTCTAAACGGGTGTAAAGTTTAACTTTCCAAGTCCAGCGCACCACTTCGTTTAGCCAACGATCAGCCGCACGGCCTGCATCGTTAATGCCAAAATATTGGGCAATAACGGCTTCGGCAGGGTGCGATAGGGCGGCCTTGCTGCCACTTTCTTTTTCAGCAGCAATTTCACTGTCCAGTTTAATGCTTAGCGCCAAACAGCCTTCGTTGCGGCCACGGAACATGGCTAAAGCACGGTGTGAGGGAGTTTTTGCAAGGTTTTCATCGTGTTCAAAGTAATCACGAAACTTAGCACCGGCATCTTCTTGCCCAGCAATTACTCGGCTGCTTAACAAGCCATCTTGCCACAGCGAATCACGCAGGCGGCCTGAAAGTTCTGGGTCTTCAGAAAAGCGTTCCATCAGTAATTGCTTTGCGCCTTCTAACACGGCCTTTTCATCGGCAAAACCTGCATCACTGTTAATATAATCAGTGGCTTGGGTTTCAGGGGTTAGGCTAGGGTTTAAAAGCAGGGCATCGGCAAGGGGTTCAATACCGGCTTCGCGGGCAATTTGCGCTTTAGTGCGGCGTTTGGGTTTGTAAGGCAGGTATAAATCTTCAAGGCGCTGTTTAGTGTCAGCTTGCAGTAGTTGTGTTTTCAGTGCATCGCTTAGCTTGCCTTGTTCTTCAACCGAAGCCACTACAGCAGTGCGGCGTTCTTCAAGTTCACGTAAATAACGCAGGCGTTCGTCTAGGTTACGCAGCTGGGTGTCGTCTAAGCCGCCAGTAGCTTCTTTACGGTAACGTGAAATAAACGGCACGCTAGCGCCTTCGTCTAGCAGGGCAACCGTGGCAGCCACTTGGGTTTCACGAACGTTTAATTCGTTGGCAAGGCGTTGGGCAATGGAAGGCAGCATAGGGGTTCCTGTTAGTTATAAAGAAAAAAATAACAGAAACTATAACAAAATGCTGGATAGGTGAACAGCTATAGCAGGCAGGCAAGTAAGCAGAGGTTAGCGAGAAAACTGCCCTTTGGCTTGCCCATAGGCGCTAACAGCACGGCGGCCTTGTTGGTTTTCGGTGCGAAGCTGGTGCAGATTAGTGCGTAATTCTAGGGCGAGATTTTGCAGCTGCTTGTCTAGGGTTTCTAGGGCTTCGAAACTGGCTTGGTGTGCTGCCACTTGGGCTTCTTGCCAAGGCTCACTAAACGCTTGGTGCAGCAGTTCATCACGCACTATTTGCAGCTTTTCTATTTGGGGGTTAATTAAATCAATTTCAGCCAGCTCTGCAAGCGTTAGGTTAATGTTGCCTAACGATATTTTATCAACCACTTTAGCGGCTGTTGCCTTGTCTAATTCAGCATCTTTATTAGCAACTGGTTTAGCAGCTTTAGGTTCAGCAGCTTCAACCAGCGGCAGTTGAATGGCCTGATTCAAGGCAGCCAGCAACAGTGTACTGGCTTTAACGGCTTGTTGCAGGGCTTGGCTGGGTGTTAATTGGCTAATAGAATTTGACATAAGTTTAAGTCACTTTTTTAGCGGCAGCTTCAGCGGCTATTTGCTGTTGCCTTTCTTGCAAATCTACACGAAAAGCACGGGCTTCTTCGGCAGTTGCATCCCAAGCTTCTTTAAGGGGTTGCAGCAAGTTACGGCATTCCACCACAAAAGCTATGGCTTCGGCGTTGCCTTGAGGAGTAAGGGGTTTTAGTTTGGCTTTAATAACTAGCTGTTCGGCATATTCATAAAGGCTGAACATAACGGCAGCAAATTCTGGGCTAATATCGTGGCGCAAGGAAGCACGGGCTTCGCTTATGCAAGCTTGGGTTTTGCTTAACCACTTGGTTTTTGAAGCAAAGTCGGCACGGGCTAGGCCCCTTTCGGCGTTGTCTAGGTGGCTTATAATGGCAGCGTAAAGCATTTGAATGAGTTTATGACCATCCGCTTCGGCGACTTCCATTTCTAAATGACGGTTGTTATTCACCTGAGAAGCCCAAGCTGCTGCAGATTTTTGCATTTGGTAAGGCGTTTGGCGACGCTTCATCATCATCTTTCATTCTCTTAATGCTGTTGCTTTTTAAAAAAGTAGAACGGGCAGCTTAAGGGCTGCCCATTACTTGGTGGTGCTTTTAGCTTAACCTAAAAGGCTAAGAATTGCCTGTGAAGAGGCGTTTGCTTGGCTTAGTGAAGCTACGCCAGCTTGTTGTAATACCTGTTGCTTAGCCAAGGCTGCAGTTTCTACTGCAAAGTCAGCATCTTGAATGCGGCTGCGGGCTGCAGACAAGTTTTCAGCATAGGTTTGGTTGCCTGAAATTACCGCTTCAAACCGGTTCATTACCGCACCAAAAGTGGCACGAATTTCAGAGATAAGATCAATCGACTCGCGGGTAAAATCAATGGCTTTACGGGCAGAATCGGGGTTACTGATATCGATGGTTTTGGTGGCGGCTAAATCACGGTTTAATAAATCAGACATGTGGTTTTGTTTAGTCGAAGCACTGCCAAACAAGGTATCAATGTGGCCAGAAGCAGCACCTGTTAAAACAGCAAGGTCACCCGGATTTACTCCTGCTGTTGCTAGACCCACTTTGCCTGGGTCTTTAAAAACATTTGGCATTTCAACGGTGTTCGACTTGTAGGTCACTTGCAGTGAACTGTGTTTATTACCGGTACCACGGGCATAGGTTACGCCGTCTATTTCGACCTTGTCGCCTTCTTTCATGGTGCTTAAATGATCAGAAATTTTCATTTGGGAAAGGGCAATGTTGGTATAAGTGGTTTTAGAGGTATCAGTAAGGGTACCACCAAAAAATTCTTTGGCTAAGGGCTGCATACCACTGACGGGGGCTGCTGTGTCGTCGCCAGCAGCACCTACCGCATCATTACCAAACAAGTCTTTCATTTTTTCGGCTGTTATAGTAGCGCCAGTATTAAACTCACCCGCCTTAGGATTAGACGCACCACCAGCTAATTTATCCCCTTGCCAAGCG